>JAUVPN010000107.1 GCA_030598645.1 Hyphomicrobium sp.
CCCGCCATATAGGCGCCGGACGATATTCCGGAGACTGATGTTTCGTCGATTTTCGCGCCAAGTGCGGGGAGATTTTGCTTTGTCTTCTCGGCGCAGCCGGTAACCAGGGCTGCTAGCACCAGGAGGGCTGCCGAGAGGCGACGGTGTCGTTTCATCAGGTTTAGGCTCGCTCCGGCGTTGTGTTAGTTCAAGAGACTAGCCAATCTGCCGGCCACTTGCCATTGCCGGATGTGTTACCTTAACCGCACTGTTACGCGGTCGACGCGGCCCTTGGCATCAATCACAGAAAGTTTCGCAAATCCTCTGCCGGCTGGCTGCCAGGGAACGTAACGCGCGCGGGGATCAGATTGGATAGGTGAGCCATCGACGAGCCACGTTAATGGCAGCACGCCGCCGCGCGCCTTCAACAGGACGGGTGCGTCCTCCTCCAGCGCAACTTCGAGTTCGGCCCGGTCCGGTGGAAAAGCGATATGGACGGGCGGCTCCAAAAACGGGCCCGCGGCCATTTCTTCGCCGCCTTCGCGAAAGCGCCTTAAGGGTGGCGGTAAGTTGGAGCCGTTGGCTGTCTGCAAGGCGCCTACGGGAGGTGCACTCAATGGCTTGCGCCGTTCGCCAAGTCGGGCGAAGGCGTCGAATAGGATTGGAGCAGCAGCGACGCGGCCCAAGAGGCCAGGAGTCGCTGCGCCATCTGGGCGGCCGACCCAAACCGCGACGGTGTGCCGTCCGTCGTAACCCACGGCCCATGCATCGCGGTAGCCGTAGGAAGTTCCGGTCTTGTAGGCAAGATTCCCCTTCTTGGCATTGAGCGGTGGCGGTGCGTCCTTGAGGATGTCCGTCACGTACCAAGCTGCGACTGGGAGCAGTACGCGTTTGTCAGGTGGTAGACGTTTTCCCTGAAGCAAAAGCTGTGCGGCGTCGGGTGCTGCTTCGTCACGCCGGTGTCGGAGTGTCGCCGCTTCGCCACCGCGCGCGAGACTTGCATAAAGAATTGTCAGGTCATGTAGCGTCAGCCCGACTCCGCCGAGCCCCATCGCAAGAGTAGGTGCCATCCTGCCGGGGAAGGCCGGTTCCACTCCGACATGCCGCAAGCGGCCGGCAAGCTTGCCAGGGCCAACCGACGCCAGCACTTTGACGGCCGGGATGTTGAGAGACTGCGCCAGTGCCTCGCGGATCGTCACTGTTCCGTGAAAGCTATCGTCGAAGTTCTTGGGCGCATAGGCACCGAAGCGGACGAGCCGGTCGTCGATCAACGTTTCCGGATGCGCGACCCCCGCTTCGAATGCAAGGCCGTAGATCAACGGCTTCAAAGTGGAGCCCGGTGAGCGCACGGCGGTCGTCATATCGATAGCGCCAAAGCGCTTCGCGTCGAGGTAGTCCGCCGAGCCGACATGCGCGATGATCTCATTCGTCCTGTGGTCAACAGCCAGAATGGCGGCCGACAGGTTCTGACCCAGCAATTTCGCCCGCTCTTGAGAAAGCGCTTCCAGCGCTGCCTGCACGCTCCGGTCGATGGTCAGTCGATGTACCCTCTTCGTCTTGGTTGCTAGAACTTCTATTTCAGCGAGATGCGCAGCGTGCTTGGGGAAAGAGCGCCGGCCGTGAGGCACCGGCTCACCCTGCGCGCGCGCCGCTTCTGCTTGCGAGATGACACCGGCTTGCACCATGCGTTCAAGAACGCGATTGCGCGCGGCGCGTGCCGCGTGCGGACTTCGATCGGGCCGGCGGGATTCGGGCGACTGTGGCAGCGCCACAAGCAGGGCTGCCTCGCCGATCGAAAGTCGCTGCGGCTCCTTGCCGAAATAGGCCAGCGAGGCGGCTCGTACGCCTTCGATATTGCCGCCAAATGGCGCCAGCTGGAGATAAAGCTTAAGGATTTGTGGCTTAGTTAGGTGCCGCTCGAGCTGAAATGCGCGCAAAATCTGCGCCAGCTTCGCACTGGCTGTGCGCTCATGGCGGCCCTCGATGAGGCGAGCAAGCTGCATCGTGAGCGTGGACCCGCCGGAGACGATGTGACCGTTGTGAACGAGCTGCCACGCCGCCCGCATCAGAGCACGAGCATCGATGCCAGGGTGAGAGTAGAAGCGCTTGTCCTCAAACGCCATGAGCATTGCAAGGTAGCGCTCGTCGACCTTTTCCGGCGAAATGGGGAGCCGCCAGCGGCCTTCTTGGGTGGTAAAGGCGCGCAAGAGTTGGTCTTGGCGGTCGAGCACAATGGTTGAGACTTCGCGGACCTTGTCAAGCTTTGGTGGCCCGAGACGGTCAACGGCGACGTGGAGCGCGACCCTAGCGGCGCCAAGCACGACAGCGCTGCCGCACATCGAAAGTGCGAACCAGAGCGTGGCCTTGTGACGCCACGATCTGGCAGTGTCGCCCCTTCCTCGCGCAGCGAAGGTCGCCAAGCGTGTGAGGCTAGTTAGCATCGCTAATAGCCTGCTCGTTCGCCGTCACAATGAGCTCGCCAGCTGCGGTTCTCGCGTAGCGTTCGGGCCGGTACATATCTTCTACCGTAGCAGCGGGGTGCACGAATGTGCCAGGTGTGACTGCGCGCACAACGTAGGCGATCACGGTAGATTTACCCGAGGCCTTTTCACCATTTGCCCGACCCAAATTTCGATTTTCTGAGCCGCGTCCGAAATCGAAGGCTGCGACGAGTCGGTCATCGCGGAACTCACGATGTTCGGGACTGAGTGAAGTCTTAAGCCAGCTCAGTGACGCGATATCGCCACTATGGACCAGCCGCGGGTTCTCAATCTCGAACCCGGCAGGCAGGTGATCAACCAACAGTACGCGACCGGTCAGGTCATTTGACTGTAGCTTCACGACGGCAACTAAGCGGTCATTTTGGTTCACTTCGCTACGGCCGCCGGTCGCGCTTGCCAGTTCGACGGGCGCTCCATCGAGAGTGTAGTAGCTGCGTTCGATCGTGAAACCCTTCGATGCTGGTGGCTCAGGCGTTAGCGCGGCGCCCATCACCGTCACGACCGTATCGACAGGTGTGTCGCTGTCATTGGTTACAACTAGCGGATCGGCGACAAGTGCGTCAGCTGCTAATGACCGCATGAGCGAGCCAACCACCGGCGCGCCGTCGACGACGAGCTTTGTTTGGCTCGCCCGTTCGCTTAGCGCATTCGCGGCTAACAACATCCAAGCCTGCTCCTGCGTTGAGGTGTAAGTGCGCGAAGAGTAGGCCTTGGCGATTACGTCGGCGAGGCGCGGAGCTTCCGCCTTCGCGACTCCCGTTTCTACGGCAAGCGTTACCAACGCCGCGCTGTCGCGCAAGTTGGAGCCGTAATCAACCCGATAAACTTGCTTTGCTGGTTGATTGATGGGCGCATTGATTTTTGCAAGGGCTGCCCGAAATGATGCTTGAGCGCGCGTCTTATCGCCCATCATTGCCAGCGCCGCACCGAGCTGAGCTTGTGCTAACGGCGTTGCGAAGCGATCGAGGCGCGTGTCCGCATAGTAACGCAGCTCGCCAATAGGTGCCCGGCCGTTGCGCGCCAGGACGTAAAGCGCATAGGCCCGGTCTTCGCCACCCTTTTTAAGGTCTGGCGCATAGTTGATGTAATTTTGCAGTCGGTCGAGGGCTTGGGAAAAGCCGAGCGGGTTGACCTTGAACCCTTGCTCCTTTGCGCGCGTGAGGAAGTCGCCAACGTAGCTCGTCAGCCACATGTTGGCGTTGTGTGGTCCCCAAGAGCCAAAAGCACCCGAGCTATCCTGCATCTCGAATACCCGATCAATAGATTGCTGCACGCGCTCTTTTAGTTCCTTGTCAGTGGCGATGCCGAGTTGGGCTGCGACCGCATTGGCATAAACTAGCGGTAGCGCGCGGCTCACCGTTTGCTCGGCGCAACCATAAGGGTAGCGGTCGAGTGCCGTGAGCAGTCCGGGTACATCGAATGCGGCCGTCGGTCCTACACTTAAGGTGACATGCGTGCGACCCGGAATCAGACCATGCACAAGGTCCGGGGACAATGTAATGTTGCCGCCATTGGCCTTTAACGACGTTACCGTTGTGCGTTTGATGTCGCCGGCTGGCGGCTTGACGTCAAATGTCAAATGGCGTGTGACGTTGATTGCGCCAGGACCGGTGACACGAATGTCGTAGGCAAGCTCTCCGACTTTAGTCGGCTTGATGCGAATGGCTTGCGAGCGGCGCTCGCCGGCCTTCAAGTTAATTACGCCCGCATATATCGTTTCCTCAGCCTTAGAGACCTCAAGAGAGTAGAGTGCAGGGGCCCCTTCAACATTGTGAATAGCAATATTCAAGCGAGCTTCATCGCCCAGCGTTAGGAAGCGCGGGCCGGATGCTGTCAGGGCCACTGCATCGCGCACGATTACGTCGCGCGATGCATGGCCAAGTTTTCCGGCAGTCCACGCGACCGCCATGACGCGCACGGTTCCGTTGAAATCAGGCAGATCGAATTCGACCTTTGCTTTGCCCTCAGCATCAACTTTCACGATACCGGAGAACAGCGCCACGGTGTTCTCAACCGGCGGGCTACCTCTCATACTCATACCAGTCCCGCCATCGCCTCCCGTGCGCAAAGAGCCTCGTTCCGCGCGCATACCGTCGATCAGCCGACCATAGAAGTCTCGGATCTCAAGCCCCATACGGCGCTGGGCATAGAACCAGCTTTCTGGCGCGGGGACCTTAAAGCGTGTCAGATTGAGAATACCGAGGTCAACGGCCGCAAGTGTGATGCGCGCACTCTCGCCGCTCTCAAGACCAGTGACGTTTACCGGCACGGTTAGCATCGTCCCAGAATTGATCTTCTCGGCTGTGTCGAGCGTAACGTGAAGCGTGTTTGCCGACTGGTCGAGCCCTAACCACTGCACACCGATGGCGCGGCTCGGCATACGCTTCAAGCGCTCGTCCATCGGACGATAGAGCACTGCCGTGACGTATGCGCCGGGCCCCCAGTTATCGCCAATTGTTACGTCCACCTCCGCGCCACCTTCGGCGACGTCCACTTGCTGCATGGACAACAAACCACTGGACAGCACGGCAATAAGCGCCTTTCCCCCCGTCTTGGTCTCGATGCGTAGCTTGGCGGTGTCGCCCGGTTTGTAGTTGGCGCGGTCGAGTGCGACGTTGAGGATTTCTGGGCTCTCGGCATCCTTACTGGTGGTGTGCCAGCCAGCATTGAAGGCGACACTTGAGGCTGGGCCGCTTGGGTCAGCCGACGCTACCTCAATCCGGTAGCGGCCATAGCTCAGGCGTGCTTCGATTTTTGCAGGTGCGTCGTTGGCCGTCGTGGCGATCGTCCCACCCGCCACCTTGCGTGTGAGCGTCACCGGCTCATAGTTCCACCGGCCATCGCGGCGATACCACTGCCAGTTCAT
This sequence comes from Hyphomicrobium sp., assembly GCA_030598645.1. Next base: position 5,347 of record JAUVPN010000107.1, read on the forward strand.
ATCTAGCCGCACAACATGCCAATTGAGGTCAGGGGAATCAGTGCGCTGGCTCTTACCGTCCAGCATGATGACATCGAAAGCTGCCGTCTGGTTTTCATCCAGTTCTTGTTCTTTGAACAGCGGCTTGATGCCGATGCGCGGCTCGCGCAGGTCGACAGGAATAGTCACATTGCGCTCGACCGTGCGCCCACCAGTTTCGCGGAGGCGCAGCATTACTGTCGCCTCGAGCGGCATGGCCGTGCGTGTGACAGGCGGCAGCGTCACGGCGATGTCGGCTTTGCCTTGGACGTCGGTCGTTGCCTTCGCGTCGAGCGGCTTTCGTACGGGATTGATCCGCTCAGTCGCCTTACCGAATTTGTAGCCGGGATAACCCGCTATGCCCTTTTCCGAGGGTTTGACGATGATATCGCCATCGATGGAGAGATCTGCGGCGGGCGGGCCATAAAGGTACCGTCCCACCGCTCTTATGGTCTGTGTTTCCTTTGGTGAGAGGGCGGCGGTAGGTGGCTCCAGCGTCAGGTCGAGACGTTCGGGTAGGAAGTCCTCGACCAGGAAAGATACTTGTGTGATCGGATCGCTTTGGGGATCGGTGTGCAGCTTTGCGCGCCAGGTTCCGGTCATGGCACCACTACTGAGCGTCGTGGTGACGTCGCGGCCGCCCAGGCCTTCGTCGATCAGTGTGAATCGGCGATGCTCGACACCGTCGGGACGCGAGACAATCAAGATGACGGGAAGTGTCGCGGCCTTTCCAGCCTTGTCGCGCACCAACGCGGCGATGTGCACATCCTCGCCGGGCCGGTAAACGCCGCGCTCGGTATAAAGGTAGGCGTCGAGCGGACCTGGAGCCTCTCGGCCCTTCACACCATGGTCGGTCAGGTCGAAAGCGCCGGACGTGAGATCAAGGAATGCGTACTCGCCGCTGTCGTTTTCGGCTACGAGTAACGCTGGCTGTAGGCCACCCTCACCACGTGTCAGGCCTGCTTCGAAGCGGGCATACCCATTGGTATCCGACTTGGTCGTGCCGAGAATCTCATTGTTACGAGCAATGAGCTTGACACTGACGCCCGCCGTCGGGCGGGCGTCCGCCAATGAACGTACAAACGCGTGCACGCCGCCGTTGCCGGAAAAAACAGTCAACCCAAGGTCGGAAACGATGAACCACTGCGTAGCTTCATTGTAGTAATCATCGCGTGATTTTTGCGTGGGTTTTGCAATCGCTACATAGACGCCAGGCCTCAATTGGCCGACCGCATCTGTCACCGGTAGAGCTGCGGTCACCTCCTCGTTGAGCTTGGAGGGCACGTCCATTTTTCCGGCAAACACGCGCTGGCCTGAGTATTTCTTTATCTTGTTGATCTCCCAACTGGAGAGCTGGCGTTGGAAGTCGCCCCTATCGAGCGCGCCGATCAGGTTGCGGTCGCCGATGCGATAAACCTCAATCTCCACTTTGTTTGTATTTACGGAGACGAGCGGGATCCCCTGCTGTCCGCGGCTCGGCAGAACGTAGTTTCTTCCCGAAAAACGCACGAACGGCTTGCGGTCAGGCACATAAACAGCGACTGCGATATTCTTCTGCAAATCTTCATCAACGTCGGAGGGCAAACCAGCGCGCAGTTGCACCTCATAGCGTTGGCCGTGCGCTAAGCCATTAATGCACAGTTGCTTACCTTCTGCCGCCACCCCTTCGGGGTCTTTGCCATCGACGGAAATAAACTTTGCGAAGTCAATCTGGCCTTGCGACAGCCTCTCCGAGAATTGCAGGCACAGGCGGGGGGAGACCGTTTCCGACTCCGTTTTGTAATTGGTCATGCGGAAGCCGCGCTCGGCACGCAGATTCCCATATGCTGCGCGAACTTGGCCGTTTTCGCTCAAAGCAAGGCTCGCTTTCAGCGCATCGATGGCGGGGCGCCAATAGGAGCGCCTACGCAATGCGGCGCCAAGCACGGCGAGCGCGCGCGCTTTCTGCACGGTATTTTTCGCGCGCTGGTAGGCCAGGTAAGCCGCACCAGACGCATTGACTGGCAAGTCGTAGCGCTCACTGCCCTTGTTGGGATCAATCCGAACGGCTAGCAGGGCACGGGAAAGTCCGATCCATCCTTCAACATTCTTGTCGTCCGCGACGACCGCAGCTGCATATGCACGCGTCGCTGCACGCGGGTTATTGGCTAACGCGCTGCTGCCAGCGGTCTCCAGTTCGGCAGAGGTCTTCGTGCTAGTCGTCCAGTTTTCGCGCAAATATTTTTCATAGCGCTTTGCGTCTCTTTCGACGCCTTGGTGCGTGAAAAGTCGTTCCTGAGCGCTGGCGTTTATGACGGGAATAACAAGAAAAAAAGCGAGCAGAACTTGTGCGAAAAATCGCATGGGTGGCACCTTCAAGGGCTGTGCCGGAATCGATCCAAGGGCATTATCGTCACGGAGAGTGTCACGCATAGCCCCCCAAACGCCAATATCCGAACAGTGGCGATAACAATGGAAATATCGCTCGTTCTCGTTGCTTGCGGCCTTATTTGGTTAGGTAAGAATAAGCATGAGGCCGGATCGGTGATCCGGCCTCGAAAAAAGTGCATCGATGAGCGTCGTAGGGGTTCTTCGCAGGCTATTACCGCGGGGGCATCGGCCACGCACCTGGATTGACACCTGCGATAGTGTTCAGCTGTGACGCAAGAGCAGCGGTCAGAGGCACATTGATCTTAACCGGTTCGGCGGCGAGCCAAATGCGCTCAAAAGAGCTGCTTGCCAACTCTGCTGTTCCGGCGCAGCTGGCTACATACCATTCGAGTGCGTCGCGCTTTTGGGGGTCGCGGCGCATGCTGTCACCGATCCAGGCGCACGTGGGACCGAGCACCAGTTGCTCATGAGCTGCAAGTAGACGAGGATCGCGGAGGACGCGGCACTCTCCAGGTAGATCGGTTGCGTGGCCGGGCCTTAGTGCGCTGAAGATAGTGCGCACAGTGATGCC
>JAUVPN010000266.1 GCA_030598645.1 Hyphomicrobium sp.
AGCTCTTGCGCTCGGGCGGGTGGCTGCCCATCAAGGGAGCGCTTGCGGGAATTCGACTCGGTCTGCCTCCGCATTCGCGAATTTAGAGGAAGAGAAGCCATGAACGATCCGGTCAGCAGCCTCACAAACACGTTCTGGCCGATGGTGGTTGAGCAGACCAACCGCGGCGAACGGGGCTACGACCTGCCCTCCCGGCTCTTAAAGGAGCGCATAATCTTTGTGACCGGACCCATTGAGGACCACATGGCCGCTTCGATTTGTATGCAGTTGCTGTTCCTAGAGGCGGAAAACCCGAAGAAAGAAATCTCCATGTATGTCAACTCGCCGGGCGGTGTGGTTACGGCTGGATTTGCGATCTATGACACACTCCAGTTTGTGCGCCCGCCAGTAGCAACGCTTTGCATTGGACAGGCCGCCTCAATGGGCTCGCTATTGCTATGTGCTGGCACCAAGGGCATGCGCTATGCGCTGCCGAATGCGCGCATCATGGTGCACCAACCTTCTGGCGGATTCTCCGGGCAGGCCTCTGATATCGAGCGACACGCTGAAGATATCATTAAGATGAAGCGCCGGCTCAACGACATCTACGTCAAGCATACAGGCCAGTCTTACGATGTTATCGAACGCACGCTTGACCGTGATTACTTCATGACTGCGGAACAGGCTCAGGAATTTGGCCTTATTGACAAGGTCTTGACGCGCCGCGAAGAAGCTGAATTCGGCATTTCTGATGATAAGGTAACCACTTGACTCAATATCCCGAATACCCTGCTTGAAGCCGCTGAATCTTGTCCGCCGACCTCTGAACCTGGTGCTACTATGCACTTCCCACCGGAAAAACATGGTTGCAACATCTGCCCATCACCCTTTTTTGGGGCACCTTTTAGGGGACACAAAACTGTGGCAATCGAGCCGCTTCACCGGTTAGGGGGCCACAGGCTGTTAATCCAATCTTGATCTGGGGAAGGCTAGCGTGCTCAGATTGTGAGAATGGACTCGGTGGCCACACGACTGGGCGGAAGGCACGGGTTTACGTGTTGAAGGTCCGAAACAGATTCGATCCGGTACTTAGACCGGCAAAGGTCACCCGATTTAGGGTTGAGACTTAAGGCATGGCTCAAGAGAAAAACACCCTATACTGCTCGTTCTGCGGCAAGAGCCAGCACGAGGTTCGAAAGCTGATTGCAGGCCCGACCGTCTTCATCTGCGATGAATGCGTCGAATTGTGCATGGACATAATCAGGGAGGAGAACAAAAACACCCTGGTGAAGTCGCGCGACGGTGTGCCTACGCCCCAGGAGATTTGCTCCGTCCTCGATTCATACGTGATTGGTCAGGACCACGCCAAGAGAGTGCTCTCTGTTGCGGTTCACAATCACTACAAGCGGCTCAACCACGCCTCTAAGAGCAACGACGTCGAGCTTGCTAAATCGAACATATTGCTAATTGGCCCGACCGGCTGCGGAAAGACTTTGTTGGCGCAGACACTGGCACGCATTTTAGATGTGCCGTTTACAATGGCCGATGCCACGACTCTGACCGAGGCGGGCTATGTAGGCGAAGACGTCGAGAACATTATCCTAAAGCTGCTGCAGAACGCAGACTACAACGTTGAGCGTGCACAACGCGGTATCGTCTACATCGACGAAGTCGACAAGATTAGTCGCAAGTCAGACAATCCATCGATCACGCGCGACGTATCGGGCGAAGGTGTGCAGCAAGCACTGTTGAAGATAATGGAAGGCACAATAGCATCCGTACCGCCGCAGGGTGGGCGCAAGCACCCGCAGCAGGAATTTCTGCAAGTCGACACGACAAACATTCTTTTCATTTGCGGCGGCGCCTTTGCGGGGCTTGAAAAAATTATCTCACGGCGCGGCAAGGGAACGTCGATTGGTTTTTCCGCGAGCGTTATGGGACCGGATGAGCGCCCAACCGGCGACGTTCTGCGCGATGTGGAGCCGGAGGATCTATTGAAGTTCGGTTTGATTCCGGAGTTCATCGGCCGCTTGCCCGTGATCGCTACTCTGGAGGATCTCGACGAGAACGCCTTGGTGCAAATTCTCAATGAACCCAAGAACGCGCTCGTCAAACAATACCAGCGCCTATTTGAGATGGAGGACGTGAAACTCACCATCACCATTGATGCGCTCAAGGCTGTTTCCAGAAAAGCGATTGAGCGAAAGACGGGTGCCCGTGGGCTTCGTTCAATTCTCGAAGCTATTCTATTGGAGACGATGTTCGACCTGCCGGCCCTGAAGGGCGTAGAGGAGGTTGTGATCGGTCCAGAAGTTGTCGAAGGCAGCGCGCGTCCCTTGCGAATCTATTCGGATCGTGTCGAGGAAAAGGGCTCTAGCGCTTCTTAAGTCGCCAACCGAGCGGCCGACAGGGGGGCGGTCGCACTTGCATTGCAAGTAAAAAGGGCTACGCGTTCGGCGTCATGCGCGCGCGTGCACTTGATCTAGCGGCGTAAAGTCCCATTTGAACTGGGCGACCGAGAGCAATTTGTGGCGTAAATTGCGACTTGTACTGATGTATGCAGAGATTTATCCGCAGTGACTTCCGACTCTTGCCTCAACAGTGTCAGAGGAAGCGATATACACTATAACGTGGATATAGGGACATCGAAGTTTCAAAGCGCAAGCAAGACACCATCAGAAAACAACCGCACTCCAATGGGTGGCGACATGGGCGAAGACGTAGAGACGAAAGAAAAGACCGCGGGCAAGGGAATCTATCCTGTGCTCCCTCTACGCGATATCGTGGTCTTTCCTTATATGATTGTGCCACTCTTTGTCGGCCGCGATAAGTCGATCAACGCGCTCGAAGAGGTGATGCGCACCGATAAGCACATTCTGCTTGCGGCGCAGAAGAACGCCGGCGATGATGATCCAGCAACGGATGCGATATATCCGGTTGGTACGCTGGCCTCGGTGCTACAGCTGCTCAAGTTGCCTGACGGTACCGTGAAGGTGCTAGTCGAAGGTACTTCGCGTGCGCGCATCGTCAGCTACACGGACAATGCTAGCCACTTCGAAGCCGAGGTCGAGCCTGTGCCTGAGAGTATGGGCGCAAAGGAAGAGATTGAGGCCCTGGCCCGCTCAGCTGTGACGCAGTTCGAGAGCTATGTGAAGCTCAACAAGAAGATCTCGCCGGAAGTTTTGGGCACTATTGCCCAAATCGAGGACTACTCGAAGCTTGCAGACACGATCGCTTCTCATCTTGCCATCAAGATTGCCGACAAGCAGGAAGTCTTGGAGATGGCAACGATCTCGGAGCGGCTGGAGCGCGTCTATGCGTTGATGGAGAGTGAAATCTCTGTCCTTCAGGTGGAGAAAAAGATTCGCAGTCGCGTGAAACGCCAGATGGAGAAGACGCAGCGAGAGTACTATCTCAACGAGCAGATGAAGGCGATTCAGAAGGAGCTCGGCGATAGCGACGAGCGCGACGACATCGCTGAATTCGAAGAGAAGATTGAGAACACCAAGCTGTCGAAGGAAGCTCGCGATAAGGCGCTTGCTGAGCTAAAGAAGCTTAAGCAAATGAGCCCTATGTCGGCGGAAGCCACGGTGGTGCGCAATTACTTGGATTGGCTATTGTCTATCCCGTGGGGCATCAAAGGTAAGGTCAAAAAGGATCTCGATGAGGCCCAGCAGACGCTTGACGCCGACCACTACGGCTTGGAGAAGGTCAAAGAGCGCATCGTTGAATATCTCGCAGTGCAGGCGCGCACCAACAAGCTGAAAGGCCCCATTCTCTGCTTGGTCGGTCCTCCCGGTGTCGGCAAGACGTCGCTTGGCAAATCGATAGCTCATGCGACGGGTCGCGAGTTCGTGCGGATGAGCCTTGGCGGCGTGCGCG
>JAUVPN010000060.1 GCA_030598645.1 Hyphomicrobium sp.
AGTATTGATGAAAATTTCGAAGGGGCGGCGGCGGCCGTCGCGCCTGATATCATTGATCGTGACGTATATGGCGTGATCGCTGCCCGGCCATTTGAGCTTGTAAGTCTTGCCGGAAAGAACCGGTTCGCGCTCAAGCGGCTTTGCCATGTAAACAACGTCTGCGCTCTCGCCGGGCGGCGCGGCGGCAACCCGTTGAGTGCGCTCTTCTTCCGCTGGTGTGCTTGGCATTGGTGACGCTGCGGTCACCGGCTTGAGCACTGCGCCGGTCACGGGATTTGGACGATAAGTTGTGCAACCTTTTAGGCTGAGCGCGTGCGCCTCTAGGTAAACGTCCTTGAAAGCTTCGAAAGTTATATTCTGCGGACAGTTGATCGTCTTGGAGATAGCGCTATCGACATGCGGCTGCATTGCCGCTTGCATTACCAAGTGCTCGCCGGGTGAAAGATCGCCGGCATTGACGAACGTTTCGGGAAGCCGTGCGGTTGCACCAAACTGCCGACGGAATAGCGCGTACGCGTAGTCTTCCACCATCTCCTCGTGCGTCGCGCTGCCTTCGCCGAGGACACGGCGCCGGTGAATGAAGTCGAACACGGGCTCGATGCCGCTCGACACGTTGCCGGCGAGCAGTGAAGTCGTGCCCGTCGGCGCAATCGAGGTGAGGCAGCCATTGCGAATTCCGTTGCGGGCGATGGCGGCGCTCACGAGTGAGTCGAGTGCCGTGACATTGGGACTTTCAAGAAAGCGCTGAGAATCGAAGAGAGGGAAAGCACCTTTCTCAGCGGCGAGCTCTGAGCTCGAAAGATAGGCGGCACGCTGTATTGCCGCCATCCAGCTACCGGCCAAGTCTGCTGCTTCGCGTGTTCCGTATCTCTTGCCCACAAAGATCAGCGCGTCCGCAAGCCCCGTGACACCCAGTCCGATCCGGCGCTTGGCACTGGCCTCCTTGCGCTGCGCTTTAAGCGGATAATTCGAAATGTCGATGACGTTGTCGAGGAACCGCACGGCCAGGCGCACGCGCTCTTCGAGCTTGGTCAAGTTAAGGATTGCCCGGTTGGTAAAAGGGTCTTCGATAAGCCGAGCAAGATTGATCGACCCAAGCAGGCAGGCGCCAAATGGCGGCAACGGTTGCTCACCGCATGGGTTGGTCGCTTGGATCTCCTCACAGTAGCGCAGATTGTTGCGCGCGTTGATACGATCGATGAAGACGACGCCTGGCTCGGCAAAGTCATATGTGGAGCGCATGATTCGCTCCCACAGTGCGCGAGCTTGTAGCGTCCGGTACACTTTGCCGCCGAATACGAGGTCCCAGGACCGGTCGTCACGGACCGCATCAACAAATGCATCGGTCACCAGAACCGAAAGGTTGAAGTTTCTCAGCCGTGCTGGGTCCGATTTTGCCTCGACAAAAGCTTCTATGTCGGGATGGTCGCAGCGCAAGGTCGCCATCATTGCGCCGCGTCGATTCCCAGCCGACATGATGGTGCGGCACATCGAATTCCAAATGTCCATGAAGCTGACTGGACCCGAGGCGTCGGCGCCGATGCCTGCGACCTGCGCGCCCTTGGGTCTCAGTGTGGAGAAGTCATGCCCTATGCCACCGCCTTGCTGCATCGTAAGCGCAGCGTCCTTCACGCCATCGAAGATGGCGCCGAGGTCATCCTCGATTGTGCCGAGCACGAAGCAGTTGAAAAGCGTGACCGAGCGGCTCGTTCCGGCGCCAGCGAGAATGCGCCCCGCAGGCAAAAAACCGAAGTCGCTGATCGCGTCATAAAAGCGCTGAGCCCACCGCTCTCGAGCGCGCTTGCCGCCCTTCTCCGGCTTTGCCGCCGCACGAGCCACGCGCCATACCGTTTCGTCTAGGGTCTGATCGATTGGCCTGCCATCAGGCTCCTTGAAGCGGTATTTAAGGTCCCAGATTCGTTCAGAGATCGCTGGGAGAAGTGCGGGCTCGTTGTCCATGGGGACATCCTGCTTGCTAGACCCATAATATAGGCCATAGCCTCCGTAGAGTCAACAAATGTTCTCCTTTTATTCCTTAATTGTTCCTACTTTGAGGTGGTTTTCTAGCCGGATTTAATGTGGCAGCCGGACAGGCCGCAAGCGTCTGCGAGAGGGAAACACAATCCATATTGCTAAAAGGATGACGGCGTAGCGGCCGAGCTTTTGCCTAGTGATCATCGCTCTGCGCCCCAGGTTGTGGGGCTATGGAAAGTTATTCAAGTGCATTCGGAGCAGAGCTTGGTGCGGGCACCAGAATCAGCATAGCGTCCACGTTGTCTCCCGGTTTTGGCAAAGTTAGCCACACTGCCTGCTGCGTGTTTCTGAGCGTCCGGCGCAAGCCGGAACTCGCCCTAGTAAGAGGATGTGACGCTTACTTCCGATGCTCAATAACTGGCAACACTACTTCGAGGATTAATGGCGATGGTCAAACGGCTTGCACGGCATCCCAATTTCACGGTCTGGGGCACGATCATGATCCTAGCCACGTTCTCATTCATCTTCATCCCATCTCCCGCGGTGCAAGCGCACACGATCTGCAAAACAGATATCTTCGGGACGAAGTATGACTGCCGACGGCATCGTCACTATCGCAAGGCACGCTCCAGAAGGAAAAGCGGAACACGTGTTTACGGATACACGAAACGCAACAAGTTGAAATGTCTGGGTACGGTGCGCGCTGTGGGCTCTCAATGGGTCGGGGCCGAAGGAGCAAAGACATCAGCCATCAAGGCATGGCGCGAGGTTGTCAGGTTCGACAGTGGCGAGAAGTTCAGTGATTGGGCCAATGCGAAAGACGTCACTCAGGGTTGCTCACAGAGTTCGATTGGTGAGGTCATAGGTAAGGTTCTCTATCGCTGCGAGGTGACGGCCAAGCCTTGCAAGATGAGTCTGACAGGGGACGGACGCTGATCGCGGGCATCACGCACTCATTCAAGCGCAAAAGATAACGCCCTGGCCGATGAGCTAGGGCGTTTTCACGTTGCAAGGAGCTGGATCGGGGGAGCTAGCTGCCATCTGAGGGGGGTGTCGCTACCCCTGTTGTGGGGATAGGTGGCGGGTCGGGCGCCTCTGAGGCTTCGGAAATCAGCCGATTGGAGGCATCCTCAATGCGCTGCTGGAGCAGTGCGCGGAATTTCGCCCGCGGCAGCCCTGCTGGGATGGGTGTGAGGATCTCGACGATAATCGTGCCCGGATAGCGCCGCAGCGTCCGTCGTGGCCAATAGAGACCTGAGTTGAGCGCCATCGGAACGCAGGGCAGGCCCAGTCCCTCATAAAGAGCAACAGCGCCAGGCTTATAGTCCGGTAAGCTGCCGGGCATGCGCCGCGTGCCCTCCGGGAAAATCAGGATCTCGCGGCTGGCCGATGCGCGCTGTTTGGCGTCGCTGACAAGTTTGCGCAGTGCTGACGGGCCGCGTTCACGTCGTACAAACACGTGTTCGAACTTGCGAGAAAACCAGCCGTAGAAAGGAATGAGTGTGAGTTCCGCCTTCATCACGAGAGCAGGGTCGGAAAAAATCGGGATCAGCGCAAACGTATCCCAAGCCGATTGATGTTTGGAAGCAACGAGATAGGGAGCCTTGGGCAGCTTAGCGCGCCCACGCACTTTGATGCGGGTTCCGACAATCCATTTTAACAGCCATAAGCAGGTGATGGCGTGGGCTTTGAGCCCCATCATTGCGTAGCGGCGCGGACCAAATAAAAGAAAAGAGCCAAGTACGACAAAGAGGACGGTCGTGACATAGAACACCGCCGCAAAGACAATTGAACGCAACATGTCATTAAACTCGCCGTCAAATTCCCGCCGGGCGCTCGCTCGGCATCTTGGCGAGTGCATTGCGCCCTCCTTGTCCCATCATCCGCGCCAGCGTCAAGTGGGCGGCGGTGCGCAGAAACTTCAAATATTCGGCGAACAGTAAGCGGGTCGTTGCAGCGTGGAACCACCAGCCGCTTTCAGGAAAGGCCTTGGGTGAGACCGGATGTGGTATGAGGTGTGTTCCGGGCAGCGCCAGCGCCAACTCTGCCAAACTACGCGGCATGTGCCAGCTGGAGGTCACGACAATTAGCGTGTCGTAGCTGCGGGCCGCTGCCCACGATCGGGTCTCGCTGGCATTTCCTACCGTGTCATGAGCGAGGTAGCCAAGGTCGACGCAGCAGTCGAACTTCTGCTTGGGTAGTCCAGAGATTTTCAAGAGAGCTCGCTTGCCGGTGCGTGGGTTCACGCCAGATATGAGCATGCGTTCCGCGCGTCCCTCCTTGAGCAAGCGTGCGCCCTCTGTGATGCGTCCGCCCGGCCCAGTTAGCACAACGATACCTTGCGCGTGAGGATCTGCCGGCGCCGATCCACGCGTTACGACCGAGGCAAAAAGAATGAACCCAAGCACCAGAAGCGAGAGCGCGCTACCTAACATCAGGATTATTATTCGCCGCAATCGGTTCATAGAATTTTCGATCGCTGCTTTGTCTCCAAGAGACGTTCAATCTGCGCCTGCGAGCTCAATCACAATATCTTATTTGGCCACTATTGTGACCAAGCCAGGCGTTCAATTGTCGCCACAACGCGGGCTGTGCGGCGCTAAGGCCGACTCTACAGGCATCGTCTCGGCAGTGAGCCACTATGGTTTGCTGTTGAGAATGCGGAACACGCCAAACCGTGAGGTCAACATGCATAGCGCCGCAATGGCAATGACCATGGCGCCCAAGAGCGCATAGCCCGTAGCGTCGAGACCACCGGTCCCGATTAGGCGTTTCATTTCGGCACCGGTGACGGTGGCCCCGCCGAGAAGCCGCATAGCCGTAGGCATGGTGATAAAGACGGCCATTGCGCACCCGGCGCCGACAAGCCCTGCACGAATGCCTAGTTGCAAAAAGTGCTTTTCAAATTCTCGCGCAATGTAGCCGTCGGTGGCGCCTACAAAGTGCAACACCTCAACGATCTCTCGGTTCGACGCCATGGAGCTGCGTGTGGCCGAGACAATGATGGCAATTGTCGCTGCGGCGACGAGCAGAAGAATAGCGAGGCCTCCTAGCGCAAACGAGCGCGTCACTGTTCTAATCTGGCGCTGCCAATGGCGATGGTCATCCAGTGCCACACCTGTGAACTTATTGCTGAGTTCGGTTCTGAGCGCTTCAATATCGGGGGGTGAGCCCCGGTCGATCTCGATCGCTACAAGGCGGGGAAGGGGCAGAGAAGTCCACGCGTCGGATTGGCCGAGCCAAGGTTCCAAAAGCGCTGCTGAGTCTTCCAAGCTCACAGGGTTAGCGCTGCTGATGCCGGCCTGACTCTCAAGAAACGCCTCGACCTCCTTCAGCGTCTTTTCCGTATCAACATTTTCCTGAGGTTCGATCTGGATTGTTACCTCGCTAGCAACGTCTTTGAGCCATGCGGTCGCCGATTGGTTGATCATGTATACGGCGCCAGCCGTGAGGCAGGCTAGGAAGCACATGATCGAAATAACGAGTGTCAGTGAACGGCCGGTGACTGAGTCGCGCGGCACGACCGGCGCTTGCTTCTGTTCGCCTGCGCCATGCTGCTCGCGTGTGGGTGTATGGATGCCCGCACGCTGAGTTGCTTCCAGCCTGGAACCAAGGGTCGGTGTCTGCCCATGATCGTAGCCCTGCCCGCGCACGTCGGTGCCCGTTGCCCCATCCTCGTACTGGTCGAAGTTTGCCGCCGATGGCGACGAGCCATGACCTCGCCGCCCACCAGTTCTGTCATACGATCCGGACATGGCCCTCGTGCAGCTCCAAGCGCGGCGCTTTGAATTGCCGCATGAGTTGATGATCGTGGGTGGCAATCAGCACAGATGTGCCGAGGCGATTAAGCTCAATGAAAAGGCGGAGTAACCGCCGCGCCATTTGTGGGTCGACGTTGCCAGTCGGCTCATCGGCGAGCAGCAATTCCGGCTTGCCAATCACCGCGCGCGCAATAGCCGCGCGTTGCTTCTCTCCGCCTGATAGGGTTGAGGGATAGGCGTGCATGCGGTCGCCGAGGCCGACCCATTGCAACAGATCTGTCACGTCCTCCTTATAATCCGAAATGCGTTTTCCTACGACCCGGAGGGGCAGTGCGACGTTCTCCCATGTCGTTAGGTGATCGAGCAGGCGAAAGTCCTGGAACACAATGCCGATGCGCCGGCGCAGCTGCGCGCGCTTTGCGGTCGATATGCGGCTAACATCCTGATTGAAGAGATGTATATTACCGCTTGTTGGATGTAATGACATGAATAGAAGTCGCAAAAGCGAACTCTTGCCGGCGCCTGCCGGGCCGGTAAGAAAGTGGAACGAACCCGGCCGCACATGGAAATCAACCTCGGAGAGCACGTCGTGCCCCCGGTCGTAGGCCAGGGCTAAGTTCGATAGTCGAATCACAAGTTTTGGCCTGTGGTTGGTGCCTGAAGCAGAAGACGCCCTTTACGCCCTCGTGCGATGCGAGAAGCGAAACAAATCGATTACGAATGTGGCAGGTTCGTGTGCACGAGGGTGTGCACAACCCAGGGATAGTAAGGAAGCCTTGCGGCAGAGTTGCAATGTCCTGATATCTTGGCCCACTAGAAGGGCGAAAAGGAAGCTGGATAAGACTATGACGGGGCCCCGAACGGCAGTGGAATCCGAGCTAGAGGTCATTTTCACGCCCGAAGCGATCGCGGCGCGACTGAGCGCGATAGCGGCCAAGATTGCAGATGAGAAGCTCGATAATCTACTCGTGGTGGCGATTCTAAAGGGCAGTTTCATTTTTGCCGCCGACCTTATACGGGCGCTGCATCGCGTCGGCCTTGCGCCGGAGGTCGATTTCATGACGCTGTCGAGTTATCGCAATAGCCGTGTCTCCTCTGGGCAAGTCTCGATCTTGCGCGATATGGACCTTGATGTGCATGGCCGCAACGTTCTCATCGTGGACGACGTGCTCGATTCGGGCCGGACGCTGGCCTTTGCCAAAGATCTGATCGCGGCGCGCGGGGCCAGAAACGTCAAAGCCTGCGTCTTGCTCGACAAAAGGGTGAAGCGCGCGGTTAGCGTGGAGGTAGATTTTTGTGCCTTCGAATGCCCGGATATTTTCGTTGTGGGCTACGGAATGGATGTGGCCCACCGCTACCGTGAACTCCCCTTCGTGGGACGCGTAGTGAAGGGGTAAAGCAATTTTTGGGGCAGGGATGTTATGGCTCGAATACTTCTTGCAGATGATGATGCGACGACGCGCGATATGGTGAAACGCGCGCTCGAGTCAGATGGCCATATCGTGCACATCACGCAGGACGGGAGCGAGGCATTGGAGCGGATAAAGGCGGAGGGGGCGACGCTCGATCTTCTCGTCAGCGACGTGGAGATGCCAATGCTCGATGGTATTGCACTGGCAGAAACCGCCCATGAATTGCAACCAAGGCTTCGAATTCTACTGATGTCAGGTTTTTCCGATCAGCTTGAACGCGCAAAGTCACTCAAGGGCCAGCAGGTTGGAATGCTCTCCAAGCCCTTCACGCTGGACCAGGTTCGCGAGAGTGTGCGCAATCTGCTCTCGTAAACATCGCTACTATCCGCCAGTAACACTCATATGACGGGAGACTGCCGGCTTGGCGGTGCGCCGATCGATTACAAAGTCATGACCCTTTGGCTTGAGAGCGATGGCCCGATCAATGGCATCGTGCAACATCCCGTCATCGGAACTGGAACGCATTGGCGCGCGTAAATCCATTGCAGCCTCCTGGCCAAGGCACATGTATAGCCTGCCCGTGCATGTCAAGCGCACCCGGTTGCAGCTCTCGCAGAAATTGTGCGTCATGGGCGTGATAAAGCCAATCCTTCCGCCGGTTTCGCGCACCTCGGCGTAACGGGCTGGCCCCCCGGTGCGATGCGGGATGTTTCGGAGCGTCCAACGGTCCATAAGACGCGCGCGCACGATGGAGAGCGGCAAGTACTGGTCAGTGCGATCGCCGTCGACTTCGCCCATCGGCATGGTTTCAATCAACGTTAAATCATAGCCGCGTCTATGCGCGAATAGAATCATCTCTACGAGTTCGTCCTCGTTCGCACCTTTCAGGGCAACGGTGTTGATCTTGACCTTCAGGCCTACCTCATCGGCTGCTGCGAGGCCCTCCATGACTGTTTCAAGGTCGCCCCAACGGGTGATGGAGCGAAAGCGATCCGAATTGAGCGTGTCCAGCGAGACGTTGACTCGTTGCACGCCAACTTCTTTGAGGTCACGGGCGAAGTGCTTGAGCTGGCTTCCGTTGGTGGTCAACGTCAGCTCATCCAACCCCCCGCCATTAAGATGGCGTGCAAGGGTAGAAAAGAGCCACATGATGTTCTTGCGCACGAGCGGCTCGCCGCCAGTAATCCGTAGCCTTCTGACACCCCGCGCCACGAATGCCGAACAGAGGCGATCGAGCTCTTCCAGCGTCAGCAGATCCCGCCTTGGCAAAAACGTCATGTGTTCGGACATGCAGTATATGCATCGAAAATCGCAGCGATCGGTGACGGATACACGCAAATAATTGATGTTGCGGCCATAAGGGTCAGTCAGCGTCGGGAGTGACGATTTCGCTGTGCAGTTTACCATTTGGTCTGTGCTCTGTTGTCCAGATATTCCATGTAGAATGCGCGCCGCGGCCATCGCGGGCAAGAGAGACACGCATTTCTGTAGCCACTACTGCGTCGCATGATTAGCGATTTAGGACGATGGCGCCGTCGCGGCAAGACCGGAGTTACGTGCCCATATTTGTGATGAGCAATAACGGTGGTTACGTTTAGGAGGCCGGCGGACCCGGGTGAGGCAGCGGCGGCGCTGAGAGTTGGGAGGTTAGCCGATGCGGGGTAGTATGAACCGCCGCAAGTTTCTGGAAGCAGCAACGGCAGGCGGTGCGGGCGCCTTGGCGACGACAACTATTGCTGCTCCTGCCATTGCCCAGACCATGCCCGTGCTCGAATGGCGCATGGTTTCCAGCTTTCCACCATCGCTCGACACCATTTACGGCGCGGCCCCAGTGTTCGCTAAGGCCGTCGCCGAGATGACGGATAACCGATTCGGAATTCAGGTCTTCGCGCCGGGTGAGATCGTACCGGGCCTGACCGCGGCTGACGCGGTTGCAAATGGAAGCGTCGAGGCTTGTCACACCGCGTCCTACTACTACTGGGGTAAGGACCCGGCATTCGCCTTCGGAACGGCGGTGCCATTCGGTCTCAATTACCGAATGCAAAATGCGTGGATGCATGAAGGTGGTGGCATCGAACTGATGAATGCGTTCTATGCTCGCTTCAATATATTCGGCTTGCCGGGCGGCAATACAGGCACGCAGATGGGCGGCTGGTATCGCAAGGAGATCAATGCACCCCAAGACTGGCGGGGGTTGAAGATCCGCATCGGCGGCTTGGCGGGTGCAGTGATGTCAAAGCTCGGCGCGGTTCCCCAGCAGATAGCGGGCGGCGATGTATACCCTTCGCTTGAGAAGGGCACGATCGACGCGGCTGAATGGGTCGGCCCCTATGATGATGAGAAGCTAGGCTTCTCCAAGGTTGCCAGGTACTACTACTACCCCGGCTGGTGGGAAGGTCAGGCCATGCTCAGCTTCTTCTTCAATTTGCAGAAGTGGAATGAATTGCCGAAAACCTATCAGGCCATTATCAGGTCGGCGGCAGCGATTGCCGATTGTACGATGATGGCGCGTTATGATTTGTTGAACCCGCCCGCCCTGCGCAAGCTTGCTATCGGCGGAGCTGAGTTGCGTCCCTTCTCAGAGGCCGTGCTCGATGCGTGCTTCAGGGCCTCGAATGAGGTCTTTGACGAGATCTCCGCTGAAAACGCCGAATTCAAAAAGATCTACGAGGCGATGAAGGTGGTGCGTGCTGAGGATTTTCTTTGGTTCCAGCTCGCTGAGCACACCTTCGACACGTACATGATGATCCAACAGCGCAAGGGGCTAGTGTAGGACCTTGCTAGGTCACTCTACTTCGGTCGAACGATAACGGGAGGCACCGATAGGTCGAGCGTCGGTGCCCCTGGCCCCGTTGTGACCGGCGGTGGCGCACCCTTGATGGCGGGTGGCGTGGGCGGTAGCGAAAAGCCGTGCTGTCGAGGCAACCGCTGCTCGGGCCCTGCAATGGGAGACTCGGTGCGGATCATTTGCGGCTCGGCTGGTGCCCGCAGTCCGGTGTCATGACGAACGAGGCCGGGGAATGCGATAAGAAGTCCGACCATCACGCACTGAATAAACAGGAACGGGACCGCCCCCCAATAGATCTGGCCGGTGGTGACTGGTGGCATGCTCCGCCCCGTGATTTTATCGATGTAGTTGCGCCTTGGTGCGACCGAGCGAAGGTAAAAAAGCGCAAAGCCAAACGGCGGGTGCATGAAGCTTGTTTGCATATTCACAGCCAGGATGACGCCAAACCATATGAGATCGATTCCTAAAGCCTGCGCAGCGGGTGCCAGGAGCGGAATGATGATGAATGCGAGTTCGAAAAAATCGAGGAAGAAGGCAAGGAAGAACACCATCACGTTGACGAAGATGAGAAAGCCCACAACCCCGCCAGGCAGAGAGACGAGCAGGTGTTCAACCCACATGTGGCCGTCAATGCCGTAGAAGGTTAGCGAGAAAATACGGGCGCCGATGAGAATGAATAAGACAAAGGCAGAGAGCTTTGCCGTTGCGATCGCCGCTGAGCGTACGATCGCGATGTTGAATCGTTTTGGGTTGTTATCTGAGAGCCGTTTACCATACGCGAGCAGCATTGCGCCAACTGCGCCCATCGCCCCGCCTTCAG
>JAUVPN010000245.1 GCA_030598645.1 Hyphomicrobium sp.
ACGACGCTGTTCAAGATGCTGACCGGCCAGGAGAAGCCTGACGCTGGCACTATTCGGCTTGGTGAGATGGTGCAGCTCTCCTATGTCGATCAGTCGCGCGATCACCTCGATGACAAAAAGACGGTGTGGGAGGAAATCTCCGGCGGGCTCGACCAGTTGATGGTGGGCAAGCGCGAGATGCCGAGCCGCGCCTACGTCGGCTGGTTCAACTTCAAGGGGCCGGACCAGCAGAAGAAGGTGGGGCTGCTCTCAGGCGGTGAGCGCAACCGCGTGCACCTTGCCAAAATGCTCAAAGAGGGCGGCAACCTGTTGTTGCTCGACGAGCCTACAAACGATCTCGACACCGAAACGCTATCGGCCCTTGAAGCGGCGCTAGAAGACTTCCCCGGCTGCGCCGTGATCATCAGCCATGATCGCTTCTTCCTCGATCGCATTGCGACCCACATTCTCGCGTTCGAAGGTGATAGCCATGTGGAGTGGTTTGAAGGCAATTTCGCCGACTACGAAGAAGACAAGAAGCGCCGCTTAAGCGATGCGGCGGTCGAGCCCCACCGTATCAAGTATAAGAGGTTTGAGCGCAGTTAGGTCTTTACCGGACTGAGCATATTCAGTCGCGTGAGCAAGCTAATGTTTTGGATCCATATGCTGGTTGATGCTTCCGAGCAGCCCAACGAGGTGAGACATATCACTGGAGCCCAGCTCTTGGGCGAGGCGGGCTTGCGCCTTTCCCCAATACGGCAACGCCTTTCTTAGTTTTGCGCTGCCGGACCTTGTGATCTTAGCCATGCGTACGCGTCTATCATCGCCAGGATAGGTGCTCACAAATCCGCTACGCTCTAGCGGCTTCAGATTGCGGGCAAGCGCGCTGCAATCCACCACGAGAAGTGACGCCAGCTTGGTGAGTGGGATCGGCCCGGTCTGGGCTAGGGCCGCCAGCATTGTAAACTGCGTGCTTTTGAGACCGGTTGGCTTCAAGACGTCACTGTAGTACCGCGAGACCGTCCTCGATGAGCGCCGTATGAGGGCGTTCAAGCATCCTCTCGTCTCTGCCAATCGTGGCGCCACTTGCCTAAGTTCCTTTGACGGCTTCTGCCACCTGTCTCATGTCGTTCTCCCCGGCCAGAGATCATCCCCTCATTGTTGAAAATGAACGCCGCTTCGTCCGGCCCAGCTACCCAATGATCCGCGAGCGCAATTGCTCAAGCAACTATAACGTGTCATATTACAGGTATATGCCTGTATAAACTTATACGCCCCGGCTCACTGACCGTCAAAATTGCGCATCAGACAGTAGGCGTTCCTATGAAGCTCAGCGATCATCCCACGGTCAACGTTTGGCGAGATCGGGGTTACCGCTCACGTGCGAAACTCGAGCCAACGACGAGAAGGTTGGGCGCGGCCGTCCGGGCGTGAACATGACGGTGATCTCTCACATGTAAAACTTCATCGCGTAACATGCTGCGGAGAATGAACAGCCATGTATGTGCTTTACGGCTTACCGGGGTCGCGGACGACCCGAGTAACTTGGACGCTCAAGGAAGTCGGTGCCGACTATAGGTTCGTTGCGACCGACCCACAATCCGAGATCGCATACTCAGTCAATCCAAGCGGCAAACTTCCGGTACTGAAGATCGGCGATGAATCCATCATCGATTCAGTGGCGATCCGCTCATACCTGGCGGATCGCAACCGGGATGCTGGGCTCACATTCGAAACAGGAACGATTGAGCGAGCGCAGATGGAAAGCTGGCTTCAGTTTGCGACGCACGATCTAGAGGCTCCGCTGTGGATGTTTAACCGCCAGACAATGCTCCTGCCTAAGAACTAAGCGCACCCCAGACATCCTAGATCTATGCGCCGAAGATTGGGCCAAGGCGATCAAGACGATGGCGATGCGCCTCGGTGACAGGACTTTTGCAATGGGCGAGCGATTCACGGTTGCCGATGTCGTGCTTGGACACGTCGGCCGATGGGCAGCGCGGATCAGTTATCCAATCGAGCCCCAATCTGTGATCTCTTATTTTAATCGCGTGCAAAGACGCCCCGCGCTTGCACGTGCCCTGGAGGGGGAGACCGCCGCAACGATGGCGATTGTCTGAACGCACCCGTGCCGAGACGAACGCAAACTTCTATCGATTGAGGGCGACGACGAGAGACTTCGGGTTCCCGCCGTTCTCGCTGATGTAGTTTTGGAACAGGTTATCGAGGAACGACGTCATCCAAAAACCGATGACCTGGGCATCGCGAACTTTGTAGGTCTTACCCCGGCGTACGACGAGCCAGCGCACATCGTAGCTGTCGCCATTGCGCAGTCTAACGCGCGTATCGACGTAAGTTCCGTAGGTGGCGCCGCGGGACTGCGCCGTTACAATAATGCGGGCGACCGGGTAATTCGGAGACTCCTTGGCGGCGTAGCGGGCAATGAAATTGACCATGCCGCTGTAGTAGACGGGACGGTCCGCACGCGGCAGCCGGCGCGCATAAGAACCAAGGGCGGACAGACCGATCGAGGGTACGTCGGCATTGGCTGCAAGAACTTTGGCGAACTGCGAAGCTGAACCGGAACGGGAGGCCGCCATGAGTTCGTTCGCCACCCTGTTCATGTAACCGGCAGGAGATTCGGCACGTGCTGCAACGCCGGTGAATACGAGGGTAACGGCAGCCAGCGTTAGTGTGCGAATGAGAGGAGAAAAGAAGCTACGGGGCATGTGACGCAGCGAAGTTTCAATCATCATACTTGGGAGGCTCCTCCAGGAAAATGCAGGTCGTGGGCACTGGTTGGAAACACAAGCACCCGCCCTTGCCTCTCCAACTCAATAAGCCATGCGCACAGCGCTACGGTCATAGGTTGGATGAGGATAACGACGACATTTTGAAAGGATGAGGGCTCAAACATGAGCAGGTCTCCACCAATTGAGCAGAGGCAGGCGCGGCCACATGGAATTAAGGCGATAGAGTTCCCTGGGGTGGATCACGGGTTGTCCGAGCAGCGCGGCCACACGGTCGATGTCTTCCTGCAACATGCGCTCGGAGACACCAACGAGAAGCGACTTATTGCGCTCAGGGTGCACAAGAATAAGCTCGTGACGCGTGCCCGATAGGGAGGCGCGCACGTGGTGGGTAATGCCGGCGAATGAGTTAAGTGGCGCCGTCCAGGTGCAAGCGCGAAGGTTTTTGCCTTCCCTCACGGTGACAATCGCCTTGTCGATTTCCACGGTACGGTGCCCAGCGAGGCGGACGAATAGGCGCTTAAGGGGCAAACCGAGCAAATAAGCCCAGAAGGCAAGCGCAGCTACGATCTGAAGCGCGAGCATCGGTTTTTGCGCGACGACGGCACGGGCAGCGGGCGCGGCGGCGGCCTGCACGATCAAGGACGTGCACGCAAAGACCAGCACAACCACGACCGGGATGAGCACAAGCAGGAGCGCTGTCGCGGCGAGGCGCGAGCACATCTGGACGCTCCGAAAGGGGAGGCCGGACGGTAGCTTGGGCTCAATCCGGTCGAAAATGGCTGCGCGCATCGCTATGTCCGCAACTGATTGACAGATGCCGGCCAGCTTAAAAAATCATGCTTACTAGGGCGTTAAGGCCTGTGCCGTAAGCGGGCACAGAGAGGGGGGACGCTGGTTCACACGTTTCTTGACACATAAACATATCTTTATATGATTGGCGGCCACAGGAGGTTCCCGTGTCAGGATCACTGGCCAGCGAAGAGGTTGTGACGGCGCTCAAAGCGGCGGCCGAGCCGACACGCTTGCGCATTCTGCTGCTGCTGGCTGCCGGCGAGCTCAGCGTTAAGGACCTCACGCAGATCCTGGGTCAAAGCCAACCGCGCATTAGCCGGCATCTGAAGCTATTGGCTGAAGCGGGCCTCGTTGAACGCTTTCGCGAAGGGAGCTGGGTTTATTTCCACGTTTCCGACGGCACGCAAGGCGGCAAGCTCGCATTAGACATTTTGGCTCTCGTCGATGAGGCTGACCCGGTTATAGAGCGCGATCGCGAGCGCGCGGAAGCCTTGAGGCGGGAGCGCGAGAGCGCTGCGCAAATCTACTTCCGCGAGCACGCTGCCGATTGGGACCGCATCCGCTCTTTGCACGTTGCCGAAAGCGAAGTCGAAGACGCCATGAGCGCCGCGCTCGGGCGCGGGCCGTTCAATCTGCTCGTTGACCTCGGCACGGGAACGGGCCGCATATTGGAGCTCTTTGCGGATCGCTATGAGCGCGGGCTGGGCTTCGATCTGAACCAGGCAATGCTAGCGTATGCGCGCGGTAAGCTGTCGATGGCACATCTGACACGGGCGCAGGTACGCCATGGTGACATTTACGCGCTGGCTCTGCCTGACTCGGAGGCCGACGCGGTCATCATGCACCAAGTGCTGCACTTTCTCTCCCAGCC
>JAUVPN010000045.1 GCA_030598645.1 Hyphomicrobium sp.
TAGCGCTTTACACAAGTTCGATGAGGATAAAACCGCCGGAACGCTTCGGCGGTCTTATTCTGCTTGCGCAAGGCTAGCCGACGCGACCCTGACACTGCATTCCGACCTATTTCAAAAAGCCCAGCCCTTGAAAAAAGCTGTACTTGTCCCAGTCGACCCAGCTCTCGGCAATCTTCCCATTTTCGAAGCGGTCGATTTCAATGCCCGTCCACGTGACTTCCTTCCCGGTCGGTGGTTGCCCTAGGTACTCGCCTGTATTGGTAGCGGTAAATTCGAACCGCGTGGCAACCAACTCTCCCTCCGAAATTTGCATCAGACAAATGGTCGTGCAGTTAGTGAATCCCTTATGAAAGTCTGCGACAAGTTCTTTCCAGCTCTCGAGACTCCGTATGCCCGCGCTCCCTTTGACGTCTGATTCTTGGTGATTGACGTAGTTGTCCGAGAGCACGTCTTCAGGCGTATCCATATTGTTGCTGGCCCACATTTCGATCGCGCGTCGCGACATCTCTTTATGGTCTTCAAGCGACATAAACGTGCCCTTTGTGCTCGCTAATCTACCCGGCGAGGCCTGGCATCAGGCCCTTCAAACCATCTGCTAGCATGCCGATGGCAATCGTTGCCAAAATCATGCCCATGACGCGCGTGACAACACCCATTCCGGATTCCCCCAACCATTTCGATATGGGTCCTGCGAAGCTAAAAAGAAAACCGATCAAGGCGGAAAGTGCCAAGACGATTGCGGTTATCTCGAATCTACCGGCCAAAGCTGAGCTTTGGTGAGCAACCACTAGGACAGTCGCCATAGTTCCCGGCCCTGCGACGATTGGAATGGCGAGCGGGACTACCGCGACTGAAGGGCGAGACTTGGCATCTTCGTGTTCTGCCGGCGTGTGTTGGTGCGATTTGTTATTGTTAAGCATGTTTAGACCGATCAGAAATACAATGACGCCGCCAGCTGCTCTAAGCGCATCGACCGTGATCCCGAAAAAATCAAGTAGCAATGAGCCAGACCAAGTAACGATCAGTAGGATGATCGCGACCGCTACGGCGCAGGTCCAAGCGGTACGCTTTGTCTGTGCCTCGTCACGCCCCTCCGTTAGCCCCGCGAAGATACCCACATTGCCGATAGGGTTCATCACCGAGAAAAGGGCAGCTACAAAACTGGACAGTGCGGCCTCTGTCATCATGATGTTTGCGTGTCCTTTTGTTGAGGTCCTTTTGTTGAGGCAAGGAACACCTTACCCCGATGTCAAGCGGGATTCCTAGATTGTCGGTCCCTGTTATAAATTCTATGAAGAGGGTTGGAGCCGCGGCAGTCTCTGGCCTGCACGGCAGTTGCCATTGGCAAACGTGTGCAGTCTAGAAAAGGATTGCTCTCGAATGAGGGGCTGCTGAGTGTGGAAAGGCAGGCGCTGGGGCGCTTGGCGCGAGAAGTTGCTTATTGGCCCAACGCGGACGCTCAAAACTGCACCAACCAAAGGCGTACGCGGGTACTGTCTTGTGCTTGGCCTCACTAAGGGCTAGCTCCTCCATAAGGTGCTGCACTGGGCGCGCGGCGCAGCGCTGGAAAGAGCGTCCCGCGGAACTCTTCGATATCCAGATTGTACGCCGTCATTCTAGCGCGGCCTTACGGTCTCGAACCAACGGGCAATGATGCCGAGTAAACCCCTAAGCCGAGCGAAGAGCTAAGGATATGTACGAAAAGACCGTGGCGGCAGGGAGGGTCGCGTAGGTGTGCGAAATCCAAGATGTCACTGGCGGCACCAATAGTGAATTGGGCCGCCAGATTAGGCGCCGTCGCACGTTCGCGATAATTTCTCACCCGGACGCCGGCAAGACGACGCTCACCGAAAAGCTCTTGCTGTTTGGAGGCGCAATTCAGCTTGCCGGCCAAGTCAAAGCGAAAAAGGACAAGCGCGGCGCGCGATCCGATTGGATGGCGACGGAACGTGCGCGTGGCATCTCGGTCGTCGCTTCGGTGATGACGTTCAAGTATGACGGTGCCGTTTTGAACCTGCTTGATACCCCTGGTCACGAAGATTTTTCCGACCACACGTATCGGACCCTGACGGCCGTCGATTCAGCCATCATGGTCATCGATGCGGCCAAGGGCATCGAGGCGCGTACGCGCAAGCTGTTCGAAATCTGTCGACTGCGCGACATCCCCATCATCACGTTCATCAATAAGATGGACCGGGAGAGCCGCGAGCCGCTCGAGCTGCTGGACGAGATTGAGAAGGTGCTGGCCCTCGATACCGCGCCCATGGTCTGGCCCATCGGCAAGGGGCGCAAATTCCGTGGCACTTACGATCTTGTTCGGCCGCGCATCCGCCGCGTCGATGAGGACCCCGAGGGTTTGCCTGTCTCGGGACCAAATGATCCGGTCTTTGAGTCCTTGCTCGAAGACGAGCAACAGGACGATTGGCGCGACGAGATTGAGCTCGTTAAGGACGCTTGTGGCCGTTTTGAATTGAAGGCCTTCCGAGAAGGTACGCTCACTCCCGTGTTTTTTGGTAGCGCTCTCAAGAATTTTGGCGTGCGCGATATCCTGGACGCGCTCGTTGCCCATGCGCCGCCGCCCCTTGACCGCAACGCGGCAACGCGGGTCGTGGTGGCGAGCGAACCTGCGATGACCGGCGTCATCTTCAAGATCCAGGCGAACATGGATGCCAACCATCGTGACCGCATCGCTTTCATGCGAGTGTGCTCGGGCCGTCTTACGCGCGGCATGAAGGTGAAACACGTTCGCACCGGCAAGACCATGGCGCTGCAGACCCCACAGTTCTTTTTTGCGCAGGACCGCTCGCTGGCCGAAGAGGCTTATGCCGGTGACATCGTTGGCATACCTAATCGAGGCAGCTTGAGGATCGGCGACGCGCTGACGGAGGGCGAGGACATCAGATTTCTGGGAATTCCAAGTTTTGCGCCCGAGATCCTGCGCCGCATAAGGCTCGAAGACGCGATCCGTGCCAAGAAGCTCAAAGAGGCTCTGTGCGAGATGGCCGAGGAGGGTGTCGTCCAAATTTTCCAACCGCTTGACGGCACGCAGCCCATTGTGGGCGTCATTGGAAACCTGCAGCTTGACGTATTAGCCGACCGGCTCGGCGAAGAGTATGGACTTCCCATAGCGTTCGATACTGCGCCCTGCGACGCCGCGCGCTGGATCACGTCCGAAGACCCGGACGCATTAGACCGTTTCATTGCGGGCCACAGGTCGTCGGTGGCTACCGATATCGATGGGGACCATGTCTTCCTCGCCGCCTCGGCATTCAACTTGTCCTGGACCCAGGACAAGAATCTCGAGATTGCCTTTGCCGATATTAAGGCGATCGACGGGATCTGACGGCGGCTGGCCATAGATCTAGGCTCGTATGCGAAATGAAATTAACGTTGGATTTGCGCCCGGGCTGCACCGCGAAAATATGCGAGCGTCAGCCTTATTGGCAGCAAGGCGTAGAAATGCGTTTAGCAATGCCAATAACAAAAAGGAGTTGGAGAAGGACGAGCCCATGACCAAGTTGAAACTCACCTACTTTGACTTTCATGGTGGGCGCGGAGAACCCGCCCGAATTGCTCTCTCGATCGGCGGGGTTGTGTTCGAAGACGATCGTGTTCCGCTCGCCGAATGGGAGCGTCGTAAGCCGGACACGCCGTTTGGAGCTTTACCACTGCTCGAAGTGGACGGGCAGATCGTGGCGCAGTCCAATGCAATCAATCGCTATGTGGGCAAGCTTGCGGGCCTCTATCCTTCTGACCCGTGGGAGGCCGCGCTATGTGACGAGATCATGGAGGCGGTGGAGGACATCATATGTGAATTGGTGGCCACCTTCGGTCTTCCGGAAGAGCAAAAGAAAACGCAGCGCCAGGCGCTGGCGGAAGGCGCCCTCCCAGTCTATCTCATCCGACTACAGCGACGGCTTGAAGCGCATGGAGGCCGGTATTTCGTCGCGGACCGCCTGTCGGTCGCCGATCTCAAGGTCTTCGCATTGATGCGGAACCTCAAGTCCGGAGTACTCGATCATTTGCCGACCGATATACCTGATCACGTCGCGCCCAAGCTCATTGAGCATTATGAGCGGGTTAAAAACGATCCAGGCGTCAAAGCCTACTATGCCAAGCACGGTTTTACCGTCTAAATCGCTCTTGCTTTCGGCCTAGCGTTGCAGGGTGCTGCGTTAGGCACCCAAATCGCCATCGAGCAAGGGCGGCGTCCTTCCATTGCTATCCGACTGCCGTTGAACTTGGATATAAAGTTGGGAAGCGATGTTCGCGTCACAACCAACAGCAGACATTATTCGCAGTGAGGTAGATGTCAGCTAAGTAGCAATTGCAGTCATACAGCAGGGAGCTTTGGGAGATCTAGTTGGTCTCATAGTCAAGGATCTCCTGCGGCTTAGACTGGCGGACCAAGAAGACGCAATTCTATGTCGCAATGAAATTGTTTATTCTGCGTTGTTTGCATTCTAGGCTTCAGCCTTCAAAGCTGCGAGCGGTGTTAGGTTTTAGCGGGGCAGCGTACTACCTTGCGCGGGCAGGAGACCGCTAAATGTTCGATCGAATGATAGGCTTCTTTTCCACCGCTTGGAGCTGGTTCCGCGGACTGTTCGATTTCAAGCTTCCAGAAGCCGCGGAGGGCGGTCCGGCAACGTTCCGCAAAACACGAACGGTCGGCAATGTTATCTGGCGCGGCGGCATTGTTCTGCTTCTGCTGCTGTTCGTGTTGTGGAATGCACATTTTATTTGGAACGTACTTTGGATACGAGACTATACCCTCGCATATCCAAGGCCTGTGCTGCAGCAAAGGACTATTTCAACATCGGGCGAGCAAGTGAAGACGGAAAGCGCGTCTGCGGAAACACAAACCTGTAGCCGTTCCAAGATCGTCGATATCCAGTCACAACTCATCGATTTCTTGGTAAATCGAAACGCCTGGGTTCCCTCAATGCCCCAGTTCAAGTTGGGTTTTTTCGCAGTTGTATCTTGGGACGCTACGCCTTTCTTCGACAACAAGGCCTCCTTCCAACGTGGCGTCCTGAGAGCTCTGAGGCGGACAGCTGTTGAACTTGCAGATATTTTGGGCCGCACGCGTGGCACATCGGAGGTGGACGAGGGCCTTCAGGCGGCACGGGGCTTATTGCAATATGATGAGCGCACGTGGTGGATAAACCCATTTGATGCGGAGCGTCCGTTGGGGCCAGTCCAGCCCTCACCAATGATTTATCGCCGAGCAATAAGTCTCTATGATAAGTACAATGACCGCCTCGGCCAGTGCGATGCGCTGTTCGACGCTCGCGCAGATAATTTGCAGCAGTTTCTCGATCGGATTACAAACGATATCGGCTCAACAGCCGACGCACTTGCTAAGCGGTCTCAAGCAAGTCGTTATGATGCTCCGACCAACAGTTTTGTCGAAGCTGAAGGCAATAACCGTGGTTGGTTCGATACGCGGGCGGACAATTTCTTCATGGTGGCCTCTGGGCAGATGTATGCCTATTACGGCCTCATTCAGGCTGCGCGGGTTGATTTCGAAGATGTGGTCCAAAAGCGCGACCTAGAAGATGTATGGAGCCGAATGGAGCAGCACGTTGCAGAGGCCGCAGCTCTGTCACCGGCAATTATTTCGAATGGCCGCGAGGATGGCCTCTTTATGCCCGCTCATCTTTCAGTCATGGCAGCAAATATTCTGCGCGCTCGCGCCAACATGACAGAACTGCGCGATATTCTTAAACGCTGACCGCTGGACGTGATTCTCCGCCGCATAATTTCGGGAGGCTAGGTACTCATTATCGGGATCCTTGCGTCACCAAGCATCTGCAGCGGCGCAAAAACCCGAAGGAGGGGTGGATTGATGCCTGCTAAGCGCCAAAAGCGAGCATTCAGTTCAACAAGCCTGCGCTCCAGTCTATGTCTTGCGCACGGCAATCTTTTTTGCAGTAGTTTGGGAAGAGGTTCGCTTGGCAATCTTTATGCGGAGGATTCCATTGCTGAACTCCGCATCGATTTTGTCGCCATCCGCATCTGGCGGTAGTCGGAACGTTCGCTGGAACGCGCCGTACTCTCGTTCCGAGAAGAAGTATGTGCGACCCGTTTCCTCATGTTCAGATCGCTTTTCGCCGCGAACCACGAGGCTATTATCTTCAGTGGATACGTCGACATCTTCCGTCTTTATGCCAGGAAGCTCGACGTTGATTTCGTAGTAGTCCTCTAGCGCGGATGCATCAGAACGTGGGGCAAACCAGTCTGCAACCCTCTGACCGATATTTCGCAGCGGTTCATATAAGTCTGGCCACCAACCAGCCGTATGAGATTTCTCGACCATCTTTGCCTACATAGGGAGCTTCTAACTTCGGGGAGCAAGTTTGTACTAGCAGCGAGGGGCAGCCCTTGATCCGGCTCAATCAGTCTTCAGAAAGATTGTGTTTACGTGCGGGTCTTGGAGAGCGAGCCTCTAGAAATTGCTCCGTGCCGCGCGTCGATATATGGGTGAGTTGCCTGGCCGAAGTTGGATGAAGAACGCCTTGTGGGGGTCTAGATCCGGGAAAGCTCTGGGGCCGCTCGTGTTCGTCGCGCTGCTCCTGCTAACGTTTTATCCAGCCCAATCTCAGCAGTCACCTCATGCGCCGGTTTCACCACACCTCGGCTCGGTGCCCATTTACCTGTTCTGGACAGCCACTTGTCCGCATTGCGCGAAAGCGAAGGCATTCCTCGAAGCGCTCGCCCTGAAGGAGCCAGGGATAAGGCTTCGCAGCTTGGAGCTGTCGACTAATAAGGCGCACGACCGCGCCTTCGATATCCTCAATAGGCATTTCAAGATAGAGCCACCCGCCGTACCACTCATCATTATAGGCGATGAGATATTTCTAGGTTTCGATAAGAATGAGACGACGGGAGTTGAATTGCTTGGTGCCATCGCAGCATGTCAGCGGGCCCGCTGTCCGGACGTTACGGGTTCGATTATTGCGGGCGAAACCTCGCAACTCGGTCCAGGTCTGTCGAGGGATACCGAAGGGCGTGCGCGCCGGCCTACACTTCCCGAGACGATCTGGCTCCCACTGATCGGTAAGGTTCCGACGCAATCGATTTCGCTTCCAGTTCTGACGATCGCTCTCGGTGCCATCGACGGCTTCAATCCGTGCGCGATGTGGGTTCTTGTTTTCCTGATTGGACTATTGGTCGGTATGAAAGATCCGGTCAGGATGTGGAGCTACGGCGCTGTGTTCCTTTTAACATCGGCACTCGTCTACTTCGCCTTTATGGCAGCTTGGCTCAATGCATTCCTACTGCTCGGCTCCATTAAGATCATCCGCATGGCTGTCGGTATCTTTGCAATCGGAGCCGGCGGTTACTACCTCTGGCAGTTTTTGACCAATCCGGAGGCGGCCTGCGCCGTGACGCAACCTGGAGAGCGGCAGCGTATCATGGCACGCTTTAAGGAGGCGGTTGCGCAGCGATCGTTCCTGGTGGCTGTTGCCGGGATCATTGTGCTCGCCGTCGTCGTAAACCTCGTAGAGCTCCTGTGCTCTGCAGGTATCCCGGCGGTCTACACACAGGTGCTTGCTCTCAGTGAATTATCGACCCCTGCGTACTACGCTTATTTGATGCTCTATGTTTCAGTTTTTCTGATCGATGACATTGTCGTCTTCGTGACCGCAATGATAACAGTGCGGGCTACAGGATTGACAGGGAACTACGCGCGTTACTCTCACTTGGTCGGCGGTATCATACTCAGCGGAGTTGGTTTTCTGCTGCTTTTCCGGCCGGAGTGGCTGGCCTTCGCCTGAGAGAATAGATCGTCATCTCGCATCAAAACAAATACAAGAAGCTATGCGGTGCGGCGTCAGCTCTACCCAATACAAGCCAATATGCAGACTATTGCAGTAGACGCTCGCCTAGAGGCGTTTGTTTGCCGTTGATGTAGATCATTCCGTCAGCCGTCGAGACGCATCTATCCTCTGGCTACCCCCCACGACGCTAACGAGTTGCTTTCGATAGCGAGGAGCAAGGTGGTTATGCGTAGAGTTTATAAAGTGGCTGTAATAGCCTCCGTCCTCACGACAGGGGTTGCCCAAGCAGCGAATTCGGCAAATCCGCAACTCGGCCTCGCTTACGCACGGGAGAGCTGCGCAGAATGTCATGCGGTTGAGATGGGAGAAGCAGTCTCGCCATCGCCCGATGCGCCCAGCTTCGAGTTTGTAGCGAATATGCCTGACGTAACGGCCCAGTCGCTCGATGTGTGGCTGCAGAGCCCGCATCCAACAATGCCCAATTTGATGATACTCACCCAGGACCGAAACAACGTGATTTCGTATATCTTAAACTTGCGGACTGAAAAATGATCGGCGCGACACGGTGTAGAAAAGGCACTAATCCTAGCGACGCGCTTGGAAAGAGGCTTGTTCTGAGTGGCATTGGGTTAACTTTCCCGCCAGGAAATTCAGCCGCATCGAATTGAATGAAGAGCGACCCGATTGACTGCAATCAGCTCAACTGACCAAGGCGGAGTTTGCGTTGCGCAGGCGCCGGTAGATCGATAGCCCTAACAGCGAATGTCAGCATTCAATTATTCCATGAGGCTTCTGGGGTCAGACGTTAACTTTTTGCCGTCGGACTAACTGCAAACGAAGCCTCGAATGTGTCATGAGTGCATTCGAATTTCGACGAAGAGAACAGGCCAATTTTCATTAGCGCCAAGGTTCACCGCGCACCATGGGGACTAGAGAGGCTGAAAAATATTAAATGGTAGACTCTGACCTCACCCCCCGTGTGGTCGTTACCGGAATGGGAGTAGTAACGCCGATCGGTCAGACGGTGGCTG
Organism: Hyphomicrobium sp.; assembly: GCA_030598645.1. The sequence continues at coordinate 8,816 of JAUVPN010000045.1, forward strand.
ATTTCTGGAACGGTCTGAAACAGGGCCGATCTGGAATCGGACCGGTCGAAGGCGTGCAGCTCTATAATCTCAAAGTTCAGATCGCAGGCCAAATCAAGGATTTCGATCACAGGGCACGTCTCAAACATTGGCAGCGCGACAAGACGATTATGTTCTCTGACCGCTTTTCTTGGTTGGCTGCAGCGGCCGCCGACGAAGCGATTAAGCAATCAGGCCTTCAGTTGCCATTCAAGAGTGCACATCGCGTGGCGTGCATTATTGGCTCCGGTGCCGGTGGTCAGACTACGGGCGAAACCGCAGCTCATAATGTCTTTGTGATTAATAAGCGCGCTGTGCACCCCATGACGCTTCCTCGACTGGTTGGTTCGTCGGCAGCAGCACACGTCGGCATAGAGTACGGAGCCAAGGGTCCCACCTTTGCGATTTGCAGCGCCGGGGCGAGCGCTGCGCATGCCATCAGCGTTGGCAGCGATTATATCCGTCACGGGATGGCCGATGTGGCGATTGTTGGCGGATCTGACAGCATGATCACGTATGGTTCTATGCTGGCCTGTCAAGCCATGGGCTTGCTGTCGCCTCAAGGCTGCTTTCCCTTCTCCCGCAATCGGAACGGCACTGTTCTGGCAGAGGGCGCTGGCGTGCTGGTGCTGGAATCTGAGCGCCACGCGACCGAGCGCGGTGCGATGATGCTGGCGGAACTCTGTGGTATCGGCATGACCTCAAGCAGCACGGACATGGTCAATCCGGACATAGAAGGGACCAGCGAGGCCATGCGTCTGGCACTTAATGATGCGAATCTTGAGCCCACCGCCATCGATTATCTGAACGCAAATGGCACGGCGACGGTCTTGAACGATTTGAACGAGACTAAGGCCATAAAGAAGGTGTTTGGCAGGCACGCCTCAAACATAGGCGTTTCCTCCACTAAGTCGATGCATGGCAATCCGATGGGTGCTTCTGGTGGCATAGAAGCTGTAGCCTGCCTCAAAGCTCTGGATGCCGATTGGATGCCGCCAACCATTGGACTTGATGAGAGTGATTCCCAGTGCGATCTCGACTATGTGCCCAATATTGGGCGCGATAAGAAATTGATCTACGCGATGTCAAATTCGTTCGGCTTGGGTGGCTTGAATGCCGCGCTCGTTTTCGGACCGACGCCTGCGTGAGATGGCCATAACCGGGCGGAACGTGATGCTGCCGCATAAACCGTTTGTTGCCCCGACTTCCGCTGCTTGCACTCGTTGACCAATTAAAGCGATTGCGAGGCCCGCCAGCTCGCTAGGGCTGCCCTTTCGGGGCAGTTCCTCTGCTTTCTATTCGCGGCAATGTCGGCTAAGTGCCAAAAACAGACAGTTGCAGAATTGGCTTCCATGTCGCGATCAATGAGCGAGCCCAATTCATTTCGATACGACTGCATATATGCCCTGCTTCGGCAACGGGACGGCTGCGGCGAGGAGCTAGCACAGCACGTTTCTGCCTGCCTAGTACTGAGAGAGGGGGCACGTAGCCCCCTCCATGGATCAATTCGAAAAATTGTTCGAGTTACTTTCTATTCGCCGTACTTAGAGCGACCTGGTTTAGCGCTCGAACCGTCATCACGTGCGCGCCAATAGGGCACGTATATTCCAATGAGTTTCCCTCGGCTGTGTCGAACCGCGCTGTCTTACCGCCCTCGATCACTGCTTCAAAGCGAATGCTCTGCGACGGCAGAAGTTTTCTACCGCGCGGAGCGGCGGCCTCCCGATCCGCAACTACTATCGTAAGATCACAAACACCCTTTTTTTTCAGGAAGTAACTCAGGACATGCTTGCGTCCCACGTTGAAATTTATCGCATGTAACGGTTTCATCGGTCTCCAGGCCGATGCGCCATCTCCAGCACGAACAGAGCCGAAATTTGCAGTAGCTAATACGCTAGTGAGTGCCGTCGCACGAATGATGTTCTTCGCCAAGCTCATGATAAGGCCCCTTCCAATTTTTTTACGTTTCATAGCGTGTTGGCATCGCTTTTCTGGTCGCCGAATGTCGATCCAGTATTGCGATCATGGGGTCGCTCGTACGGGTCTTCCGTATCAAATCTATGACCGCAGTCGGCGTCATGATGTCGCCAGTTTCGCTGCGCGCATGGCAGATGTTCCAAGAGTGAATAGGACCTTGATCACTCTACCTCTGCAATGTCGCCAGGTTGGCGGCCCGCCTAAAAAGCTTAGTTTTTGATCGGAGCAGTTAGGGCATGACAGGTCTTCCGCTAGGGCATGGCAGACTCTCAGGGCTGAAACGGGAATTGATCAATCTTGCCTCTGCAACGTCACGCGCACGTAATCGGCAGGCGTTAAATTGGGTGCAAGAAGAAATCATTTGTCCCGATTGCTCGGGTGAGAGTCACCAAGTTGACAGCCCGTAATGGAGGTTCTTGGCATGAGTGAGCGTCAGTTCTCGGGAGGAAACATTCGGAAACTGTGGCCAAACGAGACAGATAAGTTTCGCGACCACTTACTTCGACTTGATAAACAAAACCGCCGTATGCGCTTTGCGCACGGCGTATCAGACGCCTTCGTCGAAGATTATGCTGCGCGCATGAGCGAGATGGGGGCGCTTGTCTATGGATTTTATGTAGATGGCGAACTTCGAGCTGCCGCAGAGCTGAAAAAACTTGGTCTCTCGTGGGGCCAGGAGGGAGAAGCAGCCTTTTCGGTTGAGCAACCTTGGCAGGAGCAGGGAATTGGCACCGAACTGATGGGGCGTGTAATTCGTGCAGCTCGCAATCGCGGTGTTCAGCACCTTTGCGTGAGTTGTTTGGCTGAAAACGCCAAGATGCGCACCATCGCGCGCAAGCATGAAGCAGAGTTACGTTTCGAATATGGAGAAGTCATCGGCGA
>JAUVPN010000171.1 GCA_030598645.1 Hyphomicrobium sp.
AAAGATTGAGGCAATTTGGGACAGTCGAAGCCACTGAGTTCCATAATGTCCTGGTGATGCAGGTTCCCGATGTCGGTGCGCTCCCAGCGGTGCTAGGCGAAATGATGCGCGATGACATGAGCCTTTTCAACGACATCTCTCGCCTGATACCCGCTCACGTGGCGTTCGACTTCGAGACGAGAGAAGAGTTCGAGACAAAAGCGATGAGCGCCATTCTTGGCTGGGCCGAGAGGATGGCCGGTGAAGCATTTCACATTCGCTTCCACCGGCGTGGCCTCGGCGGTCAGTTAAGATCGCTTTCGGAGGAGAAGCTACTGGACACGGCGGTGCTCGACAGGCTTGCCGAAATCGGGAGGCCGGGGCGCATTGATTTTGCCGATCCAGACCATGTGATCGACATCGAGACCGTAGGGAATCGTGCAGGGTTATCGATCTGGGGACGCGAGGATCTTCAGCGCTACCCGTTTCTGAGGGTCGACTAGCGCCGCTGCGCCGGGGAGTGTCTTATGCGCTCTCGTGCACCAAGGTAGCAAGCGCCCTCCGTTAGAGGTTAAGTCGCCGGGCGACCGCGTCGCGGCCTCAGATCAGAACCAACACGCGTCGCTGGCAAGTGTTGCAAGCAACCATACTGAGCCTAGATCAGCCCGTCCGCGGCGGCTCCTCCTCGCCCGCCTTCAAGATCTCAACAATCTGGTAAGCAACCGCGCTCAGCTGGTGCCCCTCTTTTCCGAGAATGTCCACATCGCCCGTCGCTGCGACAACCGCCTCTTCCAACTCTACGATGGCCGGCTCTAAGTCCAGGATTTCGAGCACCTTGGGATCATCGATGTCGCCGACGATGCGCCTAACGTCTTCCGCTGTCGCTCGGGCACCGCGCTGGCCGGGGTTGCTTGGCGCTGCTGCTGCCATTGTTGAAGCGCTCCTCAAGGTCGGCAGGGCTGCTCTCAAACCCCATGGGGGCTCACGCAAGCTAACGCCCGTACTCACCTTGCCCATTGATGTGGGTCAAAGCGCTTCGGCTCGCGCCTTCGTACCGAAATATATGGCGGTCGCAATATCGCGAACCGGCGATCAGGAGGTTAGGATGTCTATGCTCAAAGTCATCGAAGTTCTGGCAGAGTCAAACAAGAGCTGGGAGGATGCGGCGCAAGAAGCTGTGACTAACGCCTCAAAAACTGTGCGCAACGTAAAGTCGATCTGGATTGATAACTTCGAGGCCACCGTCAAGGACGGAAAGATGAAAAACTACCGCATCAACGCGAAGGTCTCGTTCGTTCTGGACTAAGCTTGAGCCTGTCGGCTGGCATCATTGCCTAGCGAATATGAGCACGCCTGCAAAATAGGACGCACGCATGACGCTGTCCGCCGCGTCGGCAACAACTGCTGGATCAGAACAATTTCCCCACGATGCCGATGTGGGGGTGCGCGGCTGGGGCGCCTCACCGTCGCAGGCCTTCGAGCAGGCCGCCGTGGCGCTAACCCGGGTTGTGACTGAGGCGGATGTTGTCGCACGCGAGCGGATAGATGTGAGGTGCGAAGCCCCTGACATCGAGCTTCTGTTCGTCGAATGGCTCAACGCCATAATCTATGAGATGGCCATTCGCGGCATGCTGTTTGCACGTTTCTCAGTTCGCATAAAAGGGACAAAGCTCGAAGGCAGGCTGTGGGGTGAATTGGTCGATGTCGAGCGGCATGCGCCTGCGTGCGAGCCCAAAGGCGCCACCTACACGGCGCTCAATGTCGCGAAGAAGTCCGATGGCGTTTGGTCGGCAGCCTGCATCATCGACGTGTGAAAGGAGCCGGGTCATGGATCTCAGCCGCCTCACCCGAGTAGACTCGACGACTTGGCGCATCGAACCACACGGCGCCATGCGCGTGCCAGCGATCATCTATGCCGACGAAAGCCTGATCTGCGACATCGATGAGAAGGTCTATGAGCAAGCCGCAAACGTCGCGACTTTGCCAGGTATCGTGCGTGCGTCTTATGCCATGCCTGATGCTCACTGGGGCTACGGCTTTCCAATCGGCGGAGTTGCGGCTTTCGATCCGGACGAAGGGGGTGTCATCTCAGCTGGCGGCGTTGGGTTCGACATCTCCTGCGGCGTGCGCACAATGCTGACTGGCCTGCCCGTTTCCACCATTCTCGCCGAGCAGAGGCCACTTGCTGACGAGCTCTTTCGTCAGATCCCTGCCGGAGTCGGAAGCAAGGGGTCAATTACGCTCGACGCCGATCAAATGGATGCCATGCTGGCGGGAGGTGCCAGCTGGGCCGTCGAGCAGGGGTGGGGCCAGGCGCGTGATCTGGAACGCATCGAAGAAGACGGTGCGATGGCCGGAGCGCATCCTGACTATGTTTCGAAACGCGCCAAAGACCGCCAGCGACGCGAGATGGGTACGCTCGGTTCTGGAAATCATTATCTCGAGGTTCAAGGGATTACCGAAATCTATGACACAGAAGCCGCTGAGGCCTTTGGCCTCAAGCAGGAAGAGACTGTCGTCACCATACACTGTGGCTCGCGTGGTCTCGGACATCAGATTGGAACCGAGTTTCTGAAAGAGATGGTTGTCAGCGCAGAAGCGGAGGGCATCGAGCTTCCGGATCGTGAATTGGCTTGTGCACCGATAAACTCGGAGGTCGGGCAGCGCTATCTCGGCGCCATGCGCGCAGGGATCAATTGCGCCTTGGCGAACCGCGAGATCCTTGGCCATTATGCGCGACGTGTCTTTCGTCGCTTCTTTCCCGCGAGCGACCTTAAGCTGCTGTATGACGTCTCACACAACACCTGCAAGGTTGAGCCGCATTCCGCTAACGGTGAGCCAGCCGGGCTCTTCGTGCATCGCAAAGGTGCAACCCGCGCTTTCGGCCCTGGGCACCCGAGCTTGCCAAATATCCTGCGGTCCATCGGGCAGCCCGTTCTCATCGGCGGAAGCATGGGAACCAGCTCCTATATTCTCGCAGGCATTGCGAGTAGCGAGGAAAAGGCCTTCTCCTCGGCGTGTCATGGTGCTGGCCGCGCAATGTCCCGCCATGCTGCGTTGAAACGCTGGAACGGGCGCATGATCCTCGATGATCTTGCAGCACAAGGCATCCTGGTCCGCAGCCCATCCAATCGTGGCGTCGCAGAGGAGGCGCCAGGCGCCTATAAGGACGTGGGAGTGGTGGTTGCCGCGGCGGAGCATGCGGGCCTAGCGCGGCGCGTTGCTCGACTGCGACCGCTGATCTGCATCAAAGGTTGACGTGCATTATCAATCATCGGGCAAGATGAGATTTCCTTAGACCACGCATTGACCTCGTCATGTATCGCAAAGGGCCACTGTCACCCTCAGCGACGATCATTTGCTGCTCCAGCAGCGCGCAGTATCTCTGCATCCTTTTCGGGCTGCGATGGGTTGATCGGCATGCCGGCGCCGAGCTCAAATCCGGCCCAAGTGACAAGGTCAGGTGCGATGCGTAGGTGCCAATGCAGGTACCGATTGTGTTTTTCCGGGAGTCCGCCAGTCTCAATGACGAAGCTGTAAGGCGGATCTTTATGGAGCAATCTGAGGCACTGAAGCGCTCGGCGTAGCAGTGGGGCAAGATCATCCAGCTCATCCGCGGTCGTATCGGCAAACGAAGCATGATGCCGCTTCGGCACCAGCCACTGCTCAAACGGACGCTCAGCAGCAAACGGCACGAAAACCAGAAAGTATTCCGTCTCCTCTACGATGCACTCACCGCATTCTAATAGGCGCTCCAGCTCTGCGCAGGTCGGGCAACGGCCCGTTACTCGACCCTGCCTGTTCGCCCATTCCAATATGTCGCGAAGCCTCGGCGTCACGAGCGGCAGTGCAATCACTTGCGCGTGGGGATGGACGAGCGAAGCACCGCTACCTGATCCATGGTTGCGGAACAGCACGACGGTCTTGATGTTGCTCAGGCGAGAAAGCGCAGCAACGCGCTGTTTATAGTTGGCGATCACACCTGAAATCTCTTTATCTTCCATTGATGAAAGAGTGGCATCGTGGCGCGGACTTTCGATCACCACCTCGTGCACACCATAGCCTGGCAACATCGTGCGACGGGCGGACATGGATGTTTCCGATGCGACATCGGGTGTGAGCGCAGGAAACTTATTGGGGACCACGCGGACCGACCACCCGGGGGGGCTATCTGACAGCGTCTCGGTCACGATCCCAGGCAGGAGTGCTTCATTCCCGGGGCAAAAGGGGCAACTTTCCTCGAACCGCGGCAGGTTGGTGGGGCCCGCCGGCGCAACGTGCATCTGGTCGGGGCGCCTCGCGCGATCCGGTGCGATGATCACCCAGTTTCCCGTCATCGGGTCTTGTCGTAACTCGCTCATCGATACCGACTGACATGGCCTTTACTGGTAAGTCAGGCCCTGCTTCGCCTTCTGTACAGTCAAGCGCTACTCGTCCCCTTGAGTTGGAAATTGGCTTCAAAGGACGCGAAAAGATCGAGCCAATCTTCCATCAGCCTCGTCATAAGAAACCGTTGCCGCACGCTTTCCCTCGCACGATGGCCCACTCGTCGGCGCAGATTCTCGTCGCTCACCACCTGCACAATCCGCTCGGCCGCCTCTTCTACATTGTCGACCAAAAAGCCTGTCTCACCATCCTCAATCTGGTGCCTAATGCCACCGACCCTGCCGCCAATTACTGGTGTGCCTTTCCACATCGCCTCGGCAACGGTCAGCCCAAAGCCTTCGCGAATTGATTTTTGCAGGACGACAGTGGCGCACCGCTGCAACGCATTCACCAGAGCCGAGTCCTGCACCGAGAGTACGTGGATCCGCTCTTCCGCGCACTCACAAATCGCTTCGAAGACCTCCTGCCCTTCAGGATCATCGGTTGCGACGTTCCCCAAGAGGACGAGTGTGCAATCCACTTGTTTGCGCGCTCGGCGAAAAGCTTCGATCACGCCTTGGGGGTCTTTCCATTTGTCGAAGCGGGATATTTGCACGATTAGCGGCAAATCAGTGGGAATGCCATAGCGTGCGATGCGACCCTCGATTTCATCCTCTGTGAGTTCCTTGTTGGCCGTCGAAAAGGGATTGATGCCCGGCATGATGAACCGTTGGGGCGTCTTGAGATTCTGCGCGTATTCAGGCAGCGACATCACAACGGCATCGTAGCGGTCAACGAAGGGGGCTATGTACGCCCATAGGTCCGGGTTGGGATTAGACAGGTCCGCGTGACAGCGCCAGATCCAGGGCGACTTTTTGCGATGATGGCAGACCATTGGCAATGGCTGCGGGTCGTGGACAATCACGATGTCATGATCGAGGTGGACCCGCACGGCGTTCTCATACGCTACCTCTTCGTATATGCGTGACTTGAGCTCCGTGAGGTTGATATCGCCTCCCTGGAGCGCGTTGTGCATCTTCTTAGTAACGCTGAAGAAGTCGGGCCGTCCTTGGATCACTCGCCAACCCGTCCTGATACCAGCTTTATTCATAAGTAAGGTGAGAGATGAGAGAAGTTCGGCCACACCGCCGCCGTAGTAGGTCGAGCTAATGTTGACGATGTGGAGATCACGAAGGCTCTCAGCCTTCCGGCAAATGCGGTTGACAGCTTTGGTGCCAATGAGCGGCTCATAATCCTGCACGGAAGTGAGCGACAAGTTGTGTGGTTTATCTTCTCCAGGATTCACCGATTTTGATCCCTGTTCCTCTCGCCGGTTCGCCAGCACGTTCTTTCCGCCTTAAGCCGTTTCGGGGTGACCAGGTAATGCCGTTGAACGCACTCTGCCTACTGGCATCATTCCTTCGTAGTCTAGTCCAACCTCCCTCGATCATTACTGCCAACATTTCTACAATGCCCACATGGCTAGGACCCAAATTGGGCCAGGCTCTAGCGGGGCTTGGTGGCGAGCACGTCGACTGGCGGGTCGCTGAGCAAGCTGCCCGCGACACTGCCTATGAGGGCGTGCCGCAGGACGGATCGTCCGTGCGAGCCAATGGCCAGAAGGTCTGGCTTTAAGTGTGCGGCTTGGTCCCGAATGACACTGAGGATATCCCCCTCCTCGATATGGAATGTGGCCCGCAATCTTCCGTTGCCGAGCCGTTCCACCTGGGCGCGGACCCCTCTCTCGAAAGCATTCTTGAAGTTTTTCTCTTGCTCCTGACGAATCTGCGCTTGGGACTCTGGCCCCAAAAATCCTGTGAATGGTACGTCGACGATGTGGAGCAAATGAAACTCGGCGTCCGGTGCAATCGCGGCGGCGCATTCAAGCGCGCGCTGCGCCGCGGGCGAATTATCGGTGG
>JAUVPN010000040.1 GCA_030598645.1 Hyphomicrobium sp.
CTGCAAAAACACTTCACAGTGTATGCAGTCGACTACCCAGGCCACGGCTGGTCTGACATTCCAAATATCGATTATGATCCAGACCAATTCTATGATTGGGCCGAGAAGTTCCTCGACAAGATCGACGTGCAAGATGCGACCATTGTAGGAACCTCGATTGGCGGCACAATTGTTCTTGAACTCGCTTCGCGCCAAAATCCTCGTGTCGCGAAGGTGATCTCAATCAACCCGTATGATTATCCGCCCAGCTTGACCGCGGGGCTCAAAGGAAGCTCGGTCTTCGCTCAAGTATTATTCACGGCAACAGATTTCCCGTTCATCGGCGAAACGTTTATGCGTCTGCGCAATCCATTCGTGGAGCGGAGCCTTTTTGAAGGTGGGGTTGCTGACCCTAGCTCTCTTTCCGACGAGCTCTTCACCGAATTTTCAAGCGTCGGCAATCGTCCAGGACACTACCAAGCTTTCATAAGCTTGCTTCGCCAGCGCGATCAGTTTCAGGATGCGCGCAAAAACTACTCGAAGATTAGGGTGCCGGTCCTCTTAGTGTTTGGCGACCAGGACTGGGCCACGCAAGATGAGCGTGCGCGAACCCGCAACCTCATTCCAGGGGTGCGAATGGTGATCGTTAAAGACGGCGGTCATTTTCTTTCACTGGATCAGCCAGAGTCGCTGCAGGAACTCATAATAAAATTCGCAACCGAAGCTTGAGAGTGATGGCGATCTCCGGTTGGTCGGCGAATATCCGCTCTCGGGGGTAAAGCGGGCATCACCGAAACGCGCTTCAATGTCTGCTTCGGACCCAAAGCGGACATTCATGGTCAAGCACCAAGGCGCTCACGTGAGGAAACGTACGTTGATGCTAGGACCGCCGCGATGTCGCAGAAGCGCCAAAAGCGGACAGGTGCGAATAGTCGATCGGCGAAGGACAAGTGCGGATGATGATTTTCTGTTGCCCGCTGCGCTATGTTCTAGTTCTTCAACACTTTGATAGCCCAGGAATTTGTTACAGATTTTGCAAATTGCTCCGGCGGTAGAGCGCCCTTTTGGCCGGTATATGGATCAAAATAATAGATCGTATGAATCTTCTTGTTTGGCGGCTTCAGCACGCCGTAAACAACCACAGCGTGTTCTGACACAGGGCCGGTACTGTATGTCACAATAACGGGCCGCTGCCTGCTAACTTCTCTTATCAAGACATTGGCCGGCAAAACGCCGCTGTAATGACGAGCCTGGGAGCGCCATGGGCTGCCATCGTAATCAAAGTTCCAGCTATTCAGAAACGCGGTCATTTCCCCAGCTGTAGCCGTTTCATTTTTTGGAAAACCCTTTACGCGATTGACAATATCGTGCTGCGTCCAATTTACTCCCTGACTTTTCAAGGCCATTTCAATTGTCGCGGCCCAGCACCATACCGGCGTGCTCTGATATGCCGTCGTTACATTGTCAGCAACTTTCTCCACCACAAAAAACTGAGCATGAACCTCACGGGGCGTCATTGCCAGTGACGTAATAAAAGCGAGAGCTAGAAAACAAATCTTCATTTGAACTTTCATTAGCACTGACCCTTTTTGCATCATAAGCCGCAGTAATTTGGTGGCCCGCCCATAGAGCGCTACCTCTTCATGGCGGCCCAGACGCAGAGCAACCGTTAACAATTCACGCGGCGTGCTTCAGAAGTTTTTTGAAGTTCTCCAGCCCAAACTCCCATAAAGCCCGCTCATCTTCCTCGCTCTTGGTTTCAAGCTTGGATTGCGTGAGCTTGAGACATTCCTCGACTTTATCCCTGGGACTGCCAGAAAATACCGTTGCGCATTGGGCATCAAAGCTTTGCATTGCCCCAACAATGAATTCCCGTGCTATCTGGGCACCCCCCGTCTTAATCATAAGTTTTGCTAGGTCCTCCACGCGCTCATCGATGCACCAGGCCTCTGCTGAGTACTGTGTAAGAGCACGATAGAGATCGACGAGCAATGAAAGTGGGACGTCTTCTGACTTATTTAGCACCCGGTCGATGACCGCGCTGCGGAATCCCTCGTTCGCGTCGTCAAATTCGTCTTCATGCTTGCCGTTCCAACGGAAGCAGATTAGTGCATCGTCGTTAGAGTAAGTCGCTACAAACTTATCGAGGTCCACATCGGTCATATGCAGGCATCCATGTCTTGACTGCTGATCTGTAGCTAATCAATCCCATGTTCGACGGTTAAAGGAAGCGCCGCAAAAGATGGCTAGAACTTGACCCGCACTAGCTCCAAAGCGGCCCTTCTCGCCGATACTTGTTGGCGACCGAGCGGCGCGCATATACTCGACCGATGACTGACCAGGATTCCATCATTAGTCAATTGATCGAGAAGCATGCTCAGAAGGCAAGCATGAGCCAATATGACCGGGCTGTATCGGTCACCGCGATCAGTGCTGCGCGCCAAGTAGTTCTAGCTATACCAAGCAATCTTCCATCAGAAGAGTATCAGGCACGCGTGCTAGCAGAACTTGGTCAACTCATGGAGCGGTACCATGACCCAGATGGCGAATATACGTCTGGAAAAGGGGTTATTGGTTCACTAGTCGACGACCTGCACTACGCGCTTACACGCGCTTCTGATTGACGCGTCTTCGGCGTGGTGAAATGCAAGCGAAAACTGAAGTTGCTAAGTGTCTCCTTCTGAACCTTTAGAAACCAGCAACCCCCGTCCACCTATGACCATGACCGAGCGTCAAGTGCGCGGGCTTCGCTCGAACCGGCGATGTCCGCTTATGGCACTTAACGGACATGCCATGATCAGAAAATTTGCGTTGCCAGAACGTTAGCGGCCCAAATGCCGCCGCCTAAGAACCAGCTCCGGGGTCATGGCGATCAACCTTGCAGTCTATACCAGATTGGCGACGTCCAAGCCGCTTTCATCAGCGAGTTGATGGCAGGAGGAGCACACCGTGGCAACATCGCCAAAAGTCTTCGAAGAAACAACGTGGCCAGGCCGTTAATCTATCCCGCCAAAGAAGCGGCTGTTTCTGGGGCCCGCACTGGCCCCAAACTACGCACTCGCGCATCTGCAAAGATTGACCACAAGGCCCATTTCTGATCTAGGCATTCCATCGCCGGACGCAGGATACCCCGTCTTTTCCATAACAGATCTGCTGAAATCCGCGGAACTGGTGGCGAACTTGCCTATCTCTGGCTAGCCAGGGAGACGGGCACTGCCGTTCGCGCTTGAGCGCCCTTAACGCAAGCTAAACGTTAGATGAAATGGCAAAAATCGCGGCTGCCGACTGCCATCCTTTTGCCACGCAATTGCACGCGCAATGAAATAGGCTTGGACAATCTGCCTCAAATGCATCAATGGCCAAAGTGGTATGCTTGTAGCCATCGCACTCTAACAAGCACGCCTGCCCGCTGCTCAAACCGCACCAGACCGGGGTCCCATGTCATCAGAAGCAGAACTCAAACTAGCTGATCGTGCACCTGCGTCTCAGGTTGGCGTCGAGATCGCCTCTGTCACCACTGCCGTTCCCAAGCACGTGGTCGGGCAGGACGAAGCTGCCGAAGAAGCCCGGAAGGTCTTCCCACAGTTCGCTCGCTTAGATGCACTGTATACCAACACCGGCATTGACCGACGCTATTCGGTGGAGCCGCGCGCTTGGTATCTTCAGCCGCGCTCTTGGGAAGAGCGCATGGCCTCCTTCCAGCGCCACTCACTTGATTTGCTCGAGCAGGTCGCGCGGACATCAGTAGAGCAAGCAGGGTTGCAGCTGCGCGACATCGATATCGTCGTGACCAACACGATTACAGGACTTGCCATTCCCAGTCTCGAAGCACGCCTAATGAACCGCCTCCCCTTCCGCCCTAACGTGGAGCGCGTGCCGATTTTCGGACTCGGCTGCGGTGGCGGCGTCGGCGGATTAGCGCGCTCAATTCGTATGGCACAAGCCATACCCGGCGCCAACGTACTATTCCTTACCGTAGATCTCTGCTCGCTATGCCTGCGCGTTAACGACCCGAGCCTGGCCATGTTCGTCTCCGCCGCCCTGTTCGGAGATGGCGCGGCAGGCGTCGTCTTGCGCAGCGGCGATGGTGGGCGCGATGGCCTTTCCGCAGGGCGGACCCGCGTTGGGCCGCAGGGCGATTATTTCTGGTCGAAGACCGAGCACATCATGGGTTGGGACATCAAGAACGACGGCTTCGGTGTTGTTCTGAGCCCTGAGCTGCCCACGCTCATGCGCGAACGCCTCGGCGAGGCGCTATTCCCGTTCCTGGAACGCGAAGGGCTTTCTCTTGCCGACTTCGATGGTTTTCTCTTGCACCCCGGCGGCAGCAAAGTTCTTGAGACGGCGGAGGAAAGCTTAGGGCTATCACGTGATCAGCTCAGCTACTCTTGGCAGGTTCTCAAAGAGTACGGCAACATGTCGTCGGCAACCGCGCTATTCATCCTGAAGGAGGCGCTCGCCGACGGCGCCCAAGGCCGTTATCTCTTCGCCGCCTTCGGACCCGGGTTTTCCGCCTACTTCATAGTGCTGGATTTGTAGTCATCTCCTCAAAGTCCTTAACACGCGTCAAACTGGCAATAAGCGTTGCCAGCTGGGGTAATACTCTCATCGAACCGACACTTAGTGCGCGCGCGATGCTCGATTTGAACGTGGCATCGACAGCGCGTGCCAAGAGGAATTGAGTACGACGCCGCGCTAAGAAATCCACCTGAAATCCTTGTGCCGTCTGGCTTCTTAAAACCGAGTGCGCCGCCGCCAACCCGGATGCAAGTGCAAGCGACGTACCATCGCCTGTGAGGGACGGAATGACGCCGAGTTGGTCGCCGGTCGGATAAACGTTTGGGGCGATGACGGCGCGGCGCATATAGCCATAGGGGATGGACGAGACAGCGGCCGGTCGTGCCGACAGATAGCGCGCGCCTACTAAAAGATCACCGATCGCAGATGACTGGCGCGATATGAAATCAAGATGCGCTGTCCACTCTGGTCCAACTTTCTTCATCGCGCATGCGTCCATCAACCAGCATATCGTAGCCGCATCGTCTTCCACGTTACACGCTCCGATATATCCGCCACGATAGCTCACGAGCTGAACCACGCCGGCAAGCGCACGTAAAGCTTCCCGCGATAGCGAAACCGAGATCTTGTAGGCGGTCATATCGCCTGCCGCTCGTGGCCATCCACGCAAATTGTGTTTGCCTGTCGCGAGGGCCGCACAGGTAGCTTCGAAGCGATTCGAGCCAACGCGAATCCGCACGCGCGCGCCTGCCCGCTCCAAAGCCTTTGCGCCCTGGCCGCGGATGACCTCTGCTCCAGCTTCCTGTGCCTTGCCAAGCAGCGCCTCGTCCAGCGTCAGCCGGGACAGCCCTGCTCCTGCAAAAGGTAGCATTGCGGTTGCGGTTTGCTCGCCTGTCGCCAACCGAAATGTCTCGATAGAGTTAGCACCCAGACCCGCTAAATTGAGCCCTAAATAAGCGAGCAATTGTTGCGCTTCTGAGCTAAGGAAATCCCCACAGACTTTAAGTTTTGCGGCCGGCGAGCGTTCGATGACGGCAACGCGTGCACCTTGACGCGCCAGCTCCAACGCAAACGCGCTGCCCGCCAAACCACCGCCTATCGCAATGGCATCGAAATACGCCATAGCCTGATTACGATCCCCCCATGACAGGCGCAGCAATCAATCGCCTCGTCGTTCGTCCAACGCTCCGTCTTCCAACAGGATCTTGTAGTAGAGCACCGCACTCCATACACAGCCGAAGATCACCGCCACAGCCACTCCGGCGAATACAAGTGGCAACAAGAACGTCTCTGCAATTGTCACCATGTAATTCGGGTGTCGCAGCCAGCGGTAGGGGCCCCTTCGCACCACCGGAGCATCATCGAGCGTGATAATTCGGTGCGTCCAATAGCGTCCAAGTGATGAGATCACCCAATAACGTACGACCTGCAGCATCAGATAAAGCACAAGCAGTGGCCAGATGATCTGCGCCGACGCAGGAATCAGCATGAATACGGCAGCGATCCAGCCGAGATGGGTGATCGCTACGACTGGGTAATACTCGCGCCCCACTTCATGTGCGCCCTCGGCGATCAGTCGTTTTGTATTACGTGCTGAATAAAGTTCCTCAAGCCCACGCTGCACAAGGATCAGCAAGGCCGCAATCTGAGGATATCCAAAGCTTTGCTCTAACACGGCGCCCTTATCGTGTTGTTGAGCGAAACGATCATGCCTGCGCCCAAATTATAGTATGCGTAGTTCAGAGACCACCGACCCGACAAAGCACAGAACTTTCGGGAAGCGGCACATACGGGGCATCCCGCCCAAATGAGGCGGAATTGAAGCGAGCATGAATAGCAACCGTGTACGGGAAGACGCGCAGCATGCGCAACAACCCGCTTGGGCGGGCGCACACGGCTTCGGCATCGAGCGAATCGGCCTCTTCCCCATGCGTCACCCGCGCATATCACTTGCCTTGATCTTGCTCGTAACGTTCGCGAGCCTGATCTCCCTGCCATGGCTCAAATCCGATGACTCGCTCAATGACTTCTTCCGGTCTGAGACGACCGCCTACTTGACTTACGCGCGCATGGCTGAGCGATTTCCCGCAAGCCGCAATGACATTTTCGTAGTTGCCGAAGGCCCCAACCTCATGGCACCGGCAACGCTGCGGAAACTGCGCGCACTGCACGTCGAACTTGAGTTGATCCAGGGCGTCACTGGCGTGACGTCGCTCTTTTCGATACGCGAGAACCCGAAAGACGGGGAAATTCCGCCCTTACTAATCCCGGATGAGTTTCCGGAGGGTTTAGCGTGGGAGAAGCTGGCTGACAGGGTAAAAACCCATCCACTAATCCGTGACCGGCTATTGTCCAACGATCGTCAAGGTACAGCGGTTGCCACTCTTGTTGTTGCCCTGGACCCTGAAATGGCCCAGGAGCGTGGGCTTAGCTCCCTGATCCAAGAAATCGAAACCTTTGCGCAAATCTCAACCGCACCACAAGGCCTGCGAATTGGACTGACCGGCGTGCCGGTAATGAAACTCGAGATCGGCGAAGCCAGCCGGCGCGATCGTATCATCTTTAACATTGGCGGCGTCGGCGTAGGCCTGATCATCTGCTTACTCTTTTTCCGCCGCCTCGACCTCCTCATCATAGCTAACGCCGCGCCCATTGCGAGTGTCCTGTGGACGCTAGGCCTCTTTACGCTACTAGGCGTCACCCTCAACCCAGTGATGAACGCCGTGATACCGCTGTTGATGGTGATTGCCTTTGCCAACTCCATGCATCTCGCTTTCGATCTGCGTTCCAGGATCGAAGCTGGTGAGGCGGTGCCCGATGCCATCCGCCACGCCATACTAACTGTTGGTCCGGCCTGCGTGCTGACATCGCTGACGACGTTCTTGGCCCTGATGTCGATTGCCATAAGCGATTCAGCCCTTATTCGTACCTTCGGGCTCGGTGCGGCGGCGGGAACGGTCGTGACGTTGTTGTGCGTGATGCTCGTCGTCCCAACGATGTCCATGTTTCTTTTGCGCCGCCAGAACGATAAGAGGCGCGGAAAGGCAGGTGTGCGTTTGCCCCACGTTCGACTTGATACGCTCTCCGCCTGGCTCGCCCGCAAGATTGAAGCTCATCACGAGGCATTGGCAATTTGGGGCATCGTCATCACGCTGGCCTGTCTCATCCTGTATTTGCGAGTTGAGCCTTTCTACCGGTTGAGCGACATCACCCCTCGCAACGAACAAGCACATCAGGTATCAGGCCTGCTTGAAGACCGCCTGGCTGGCATTCACCCTATTCAGGTGATGGTCACGTGGCCCGGGGCACAAGACCCTTCGCCTGAACGCCTCGCATCTGCCGTCAGCGATATCCACATGACGCTCGAAACGCTACCGCACGTGCGCAACGTATGGTCGCTTGCGACTTTACGCCAATGGATCGGCGGTGAGGACATGACAAAGACGCAACGCGTCAGGACCTACCTCGACCGTTTGCCGCGTCAGGTACGGCGACGCCTACTCAGCGAGGATGGACGCGCTACCCTCATCACCGGATTCATTCCTGATCTTGAAGCTAAGGACGTTCAGCACATCGAACACGACCTCGCGCTCGCATTGCAAGGCGTCCACAAACGCTATCCGGAACTACACCTCGACATCACCGGAATGTCGATCATGTCGGCCGCTGCTGCAACAAGTGTCATTAGCCAGTTAAACCGCAGCCTACTGATCGCCGTGGCCGTTGTCGTGGCCGCGTTAGCCTTAACCTTCCGCTCAGCGAAGGCCGCAGCACTCAGCGTCCTGCCGAATATGTTTGCTCTCGTTGCCACCGGCGCGCTGCTGCACGTCTTGGGCTGGGGATTGGAATACGCTGGCATCATAGCTTTAACGGTGGCGTTCGGCCTTTCTGTCGACGACACCATCCATTTTCTCAGTCGCTACGGCCAGGAGCGTACCCGGCTGCCGACACCCGCCTCTGCAACGCGTGAGACTATTCGGCGCATCGGTCCCATCCTCGTAGCAACGACCGTCATTCTTGTCTTTGGTACGCTCGCTTCCGCCTTCAGCTCGGTTCCCCCAACAGCCCTCTTCGGACAGCTATGCATTGCGACTATTATTTTTGCTTTGCTCGGTGATCTTATCTTCCTGCCGGCGACAATCTTTGCTGCCAATAGATGGGGGTGGCTGGGCAAATCGCGGCCCTCTTACGCGTCATAAGCATGTCCTGACGCCTAACCGCCATTGCTAGTTGAGTAGCTGGCTTGCGTGAAGGGACATGATGCACTTAATCAGATCGCCAACTTTCACCTGCACAAGAACCTCCATGCCCCCCAAAGACAATCCAAACAGAGCGAACACGTTTACAGCCCCACCCGTCCTGGAGCACGCTGGCGATTTGCTAGGCCGATACGATGTCCTCTTCTGCGACGTATGGGGCGTCCTGCACAATGGCTGCATCGCCTTCGCCGACGCTTGCGATGCTCTGCACCGCTTCCGTACGAAGGGTGGGACGGTCATTCTGGTTTCCAATGCACCAACGCCAAAAGATAATGTGGCAGGCATGCTTGATACGTGCCAGGTGCCGCGCGATGTTTGGGACGATCTCGTGGCTTCAGGCGACATCGCACTGAACCACATCGAGCAGAAGGGCTACAGGCAGATCTTTTGCATTGGCCCGAGGGATCGCGATGAGGCAACCTTTAAACGCGTTGCCGGGAAGGCGGCCCAACTTAGCAACGCAGATGCCATTCTGTGCACCGGCCTTAATGACGATCTCAACGAGACAGCCGATGACTATCGCACGTTACTCGAACAGGCCTTAGGACTGCAGCTCCCATTGATCTGCGCAAACCCCGACCTTGTCGTTGATGTTGGTGGTCGCCACTATATTTGCGCCGGTGCAATCGCTGATCTTTACGAGCGCATGGATGGCGAAGTGTTCTGGGCCGGCAAGCCGCACGCAAGCGCCTATGATACGGCGCACAAGGCTGCGACAGCTGTCCGCGGCACGGTTACACCGCGCCAGCGCATCCTGGTGATTGGGGATTCTTTGCGAACCGATCTCAAAGGCGCGGAAGCCGCAGGCCTCGACGCGGTCTTCGTTGCCTCGGGAATTCACCGTGACGAAACAATGGGCACAAAAAGCCTATCCGCTGAAAAGCTCGCGATACTATTTGCGCCGCCTGCTCCACCCGCCATTGCAGTTATGCCCGCGCTGGCGTGGTGAAGAAACCGAGGACGTGGAAGGCTTTTGCGCCGTTACAGCTTTCAAATTTGAGTGGCATACTTCGTCGTAATTTGGAGAGTGGTGGTGAAGAGGAAAGACTGAATGGACGATGATCTCGTGCCGCTCGGCTGGGACAAGAAAATCCGAAACGAAACACCATTTCTCCTAGGCGCACTCACACTCGGCCTGTTCCTATTATTCGGCGAATCCTGGCTCGCTGACCGCACACAAATACTGCCACGTGCAGGCATGCTCGTGTGGCTTCTGGCAGTCATTCTTTATTGTATCTTCGGCGTTGTTCGTCATGCTGATCGGCTAGCTGAATTACTTGGTGAACCGATCGGCACGCTGATACTTACGATCTCGGTGATCATAATAGAGGTGTCGCTAATCGCAGCAGTAATGTTTGAAGGTGCCTCCAACCCAACGCTTGCCAGAGATACGATGTTCGCCGTCGTCATGATCATGATGAACGGAATGGTGGGCCTGGCATTGCTGGCCGGCGGGATCCGCCACGTTCAACAAGAATACAATCTAGAGGGCGCGCGCGCATATCTCGCCGTCCTCATTCCGCTGGCGGTCATCTCGCTCATTCTACCAGACCGGACGACCACAACGGCCGTTGGAACCATGAGCATAGCGCAGACCATCTTCTTTTCTGTCGCAACCATCCTGCTCTATGGAATTTTCTTGGGGCTTCAAACCATGCGCCATCGCGGTTTCTTTCTCGAACCTAGCATGGTGGCCGTTGAGCTCGAGCCGCAGGATCCTGAAATCACGCAACCCGCAAATCGTGGGCGCGCCATCGCGGGGCATGCACTGATGCTTTTCTTGACGATGGTACCGATCGTGGGGCTGGCGGAATACCTAGCCGTCATTGTGGAGCAGGGCATTCGCGATCTAAACATTCCAACGGCGATAGGCGGTGTTCTCATTGCCTGCCTAATTCTCGCACCCGAAAGTATCGCGGCATTCGAAGCGGCGCTCGCCAACAGGTTGCAGCGGTCCATCAACCTGTGCTTGGGCTCGGCACTTTCCACGCTCGCACTCACCGTACCATTCGTACTGATTATCGGCTTGGTCACCGGCCACACCATCAAACTAGGACTGGACGGGGATAACGCCGTCCTACTGATACTGACGATCCTAGTAAGCATGCTTACCTTTGGCGGCGGGCGCACGAACATGCTGCAGGGCGCCGTCCACCTCTTATTGTTCCTGTCCTTTGTGCTCTTAATCTTCAGTCCATAGGGCACTTTGGCCTCCCGGGCGCATTGCACAAAAGGCGCTTTGCCATCGGATTGACCCATATCGATTGTCCAAGTAGGACGGCGCTTGAATCGCCTGGGAACTGCGGGTTTCAAAGGCAGCCGCCATTCAAGCGGACGTTGTGGCCTAAGCCACATTGGATACTAGCTTTTCACCAGTGCACGGGGACCTTTCAGATGCCAAGACCAGCCTGGATATTCTGCGCTTATGCGCTTCTTGTCGTGCTCATTGCGGGGTCACTTGCCGCTCCTGCAGCGGCGGCTAGAGCAAAGCTTTGCGCATTCCGCAGCGGCCCTAGCGGACCCTGCACGTGCAAAACGCCGGAGAACGGCCCGGGCCAATTTTCAGTAGTGTCCAAGAGGTACTGCCGGCGTGCCGCGCCAGCGGCCGCAAAGCCCGCCGAAAGTAACATCATAACTGGGACGAACCCGACGCCAACCGCTAATCCGCCCAAGGCGGGGGCTGGTTCGAACACCGCAGGGACTTCCCAGCCCGCTTCAGAGACACCAAAGACAAAAGCAATTAACGCCGCAGCCGAGCCACTGAACGCAGGGGCACCGCAGCCTGCTGACGAGGCGCCCGCAGCGCAACTTGGTGAAAGCAATATCGAGACTGGGGCCACGCCGCCGGCTTCGGCTGAAACGCCCAATACTGAAACGCTCAAGCCTGCACCCGGCGCATCACCCGCGCAGGCTGATCCCGATTCTGCGGCACCTGCAGCCGACGAAAAAACACCGACGCAGGTGGCGGCAACCCACCCAGTAACCATGGCCGCTGGGTCGGGCCAGAAGATCAAAGACGTTCGCGCACGTGGCAAGCTCCGATGCGGCGTAAGCACCGGCCTTCTCGGCTTCTCTGCA
>JAUVPN010000159.1 GCA_030598645.1 Hyphomicrobium sp.
AACGCATACTGGCACGCCCGCGGCTTTGTGCGCAGCTTACCGTCGGGCACAACGAGAATGTGCATGTGCCGGTCGAGGCCGGCACCGCGCAAAGCGGCCTGCGTCTCCAGGTCGATGCTCTCGACGATGAGAAGCACTTGTAGCTTGTGTTCGGGATAGTCGATAGCGCGCAATGCGCAGATGAGATCGGGCGCAATCGCCGCCTCGCAGAAGAGGGGAACCAGCACCGTGTAAATGGGAAGGTCTTCGTCCTCCAGGCGAGCAGCATCCGCTGCGCGTTGCAAATCCGGTGGATTATAGAAGTGCCACAAAGCGACAGCCCGTAACGCCACCACAAACAGGAACGGGATGGCCAACAAGATGAGCAGCGCAACAAACGTCGGCTCCGCCGCCAACAGTGCGCCGGCGCAGACGACAATAGCAAGGCTGGCAAGGACGGTTGCTTGCCATCGCCAAAGACCGCTCGAAGCTGAGAATTCCGGCAAGCGCAGGGCAAGCCCGTGCACAGCCTCTTTCAACCGGACAGCATCACACGCGTGCGCAGCCGATGTGTCGAAGCTCGGGGTATCCCCGCTAGCGGCTGAGCCTCCGCTGCCTCGATCAGCGAGAGATCATAGGCACTTGCTTCTTGAGGGGCACGCGACACGAATTGATCGACCTCCCCCCTGGGCCGAAAATAATGATCTTGCAATAGTGTTTGGTGTATTCATAGCGTAAGCGAATCCTGCTTCTTCACCGCTGAACCGTCGAGAGCCCATGCGCAAACTGCGAAACGCTCACTTTCTCGCCGAGCCATTACGTGGATCGACCGCTTCCCTTGGACGAGCGTGCTGGGCGCCGTTGCTGACTGCGTTCGCAATCCTTGTGGCATTCACGGTCGCCGGTGGTGTCTCGCACGCCCAAAACACGAATACCGGAGTCCTCCCAGGCACTACTGCCGAACCGGCGTCTCGGCGTGTCGTCGTACGCTTTGTCACGGAGGGCGACTACCCTCCGTTCAACTTCTATGATGAGGACGGCGTCCTGGCCGGCTTCAACGTCGACGTCGCGCGCGCCATCTGCCGGGAGCTCGATACCGCGTGCGACATCAGGGTGAAGCCCTGGGGCGAGTTGTTCTTAGCGCTCAAGCGTGGCGAGGCGGACGCCGTGATCGCGGGCCATACGGTAACGCCGCAGGCGCTGGCGCAGGTCGACTTCACCGATCGCTACTTCCATACGCCGGGCCGTTTTGCCGCTAGGCGTAATGCAAAGAAGATCGACATGACACCTGAGGGACTGGAGGGCAAAAGCATAGGGGTTGCCAAAGGGACGTCCCACGAAGCTTACGTCAGAACGTTTTTCCGCAGCAGCGCGATAAAGGTGTTTCAGAACGCAGAACAGGCCCGCGACGCGCTCATGCGCGATCAAATCGACTTCATCTTCGGCGACGGCATCAGCCTCGCTTTTTGGTTGCACGGCACGTCCTCGCGACTGTGCTGCGAGATGCGCGGCGGCCCCTATTTAGAGCCGATGTTCTTCGGCGATGGCATTGCCATCGCTGTGCCCAAGACCGACCAGCAAATCAAAACACTCATCAACGGCGCCCTTGCCCGGCTGCGGGAGAACGGCCGCTTCGAGGAGCTGGTCGATCGCTATTTCCCCATCAAGATCTACTGAGCGCCTCCGGGCCGCCCCTTGGCGGCCTCAGCCGGCGGCTAAGAATTCCCCGCGGGCTTGAGCAAGAGCGGCACCTTTCGTGTTGAGGATCACTCGCTTTTCTTGTCGGCGGCGAACTCAGCCTCCAAAGCCTTCTCCATCTCGATGAGATCTTCGGGTAGCGGCATACCGTAAGCTTTGATCTCGTTGAGCTTCTCCATGAGCTGGAGGTAAAGCTCGTGGCGATCCTCGGGCTGGGTCTGCATCCGTGTCATCAGGATGCCGAGCTCTGCTTTCACTTCCTCAAAGGCCATCGCGATTCCTTTCGGGGGCTGGGGGGCCGAGTTTTTACAGAGTTTACATGGGAACGCCTCAGCGCACAGTGTCTTAACGGCCGGTCCAGGGCCCTTGGTTTATGCGCCCCCGGGAGAAGGTCTCGGGGGAATGGCGCGTTCGCTGCCGCGCCAGTGCCAAAGTTTGACGACCAGATAGCCCGCATGACCAGCCCCTTGCGACCCCTCCCCCTCGCGCCTCTGGCACTCGCGCTGTCTTGCGTCACCCCTGCCGGCGTTGCGACGGCCGCAGAAGGCGACGAAGTGACCATCGTTCTCGTCGGCGATGTCGGCCTCAATCGCAACAATCAGAGGGTTGAAGCGCGCGGCGTGCGCAAATTCGGCTTCCAGTCCTGGTATCACACGACCGAGCTGATAGCCAAGGACATCGACGGCGACCTCAACTTCATGAACGTGGAAACGGTCGTCACCGACCGCAACGATCTGCGCCGCGACACCAAGGGGCAGCGAGGGCCGTTTAACTTTCGCTCACACCCGGCGGGTCTGCGCCACCTCGTGGCAAGCGGTTTCAATCTGCTCTCACTCGCCAACAATCATTCGATGGACTACGGCGTTGCGGGCTTGAAAGAGACGCTGAAGCACGTTCGCGCGCTGGAGAACGAGAATCTAGCGGTGGCAACCGGCGTCGGTATGAACCGGGACGAGGCCGGCCGGCCACAGACGGTCAAGGTCAAGAATGCCGA
Source organism: Hyphomicrobium sp. (assembly GCA_030598645.1). The sequence continues at coordinate 2,672 of JAUVPN010000159.1, forward strand.
TATCGCCTTTGCGTCCATCGGCATCGTCACCAACAACTTGGAACGTCATCGCGCTGGCGCGGCCAAGCCGGGGCAGATTGCCTACCGGTTCGACGATGATTTTGCGGAAATCCGCCAAAGGCTGGTCGCAACACCGGCTGCCTACCGCATTCTGTCCATCCACTACGGCATCGAAGGCAAAGTTCGCGCGGACGCCCGTCAGTTTTCCGATTGGCGGCGCAAGGCTGCCCAGCGCGATGGGATCGATCTCATTGTCGGGCATCACGCGCACGTGACGCGCGGCGTGGAGCTCGCTAGCGACTCGCTGATCTTTTACGGGCTGGGGAATTTTCTGCACCATGGCACCGCCAACATGACGCGCAAAGGCATCTGCCGTGACTACGGTCTGATGGCGCGGGTGCACTTGCGCGAGGCTTCAGACGGGCAGTTGTTGTTGCGCGCGGTCGAGGCCATCCCCGTCACCGACACGCACTACCGGCCGCGGCGGCTGACTGGCCGTCAAGGCACGGCGCGCATTCACGTGCTGAACTATCTGGCGAGCACGCTCGATAGCGCCAAGGACGGCACGCAGGGTGTGCGCTTCACGCCCCGGGGCGACGGCAGCGGCCTCTACTGCCTGCCTGGAGCTCAGACGGAAGGCGGCCGGATTGGCGCACTGTGCCAGCGCTATGCGCCAGCCCCGCCAATCCCGTCATCGCTGCGCGGAGCGATTGCGGCCTCTTGCCGCCGTTGATGAGGGGCGGGCTAAACGGCGCGAAACTTATCTCTTAGACACCTCGCCAGCGGCGACCAGCGCCTTGACGCAGCGCTTTGACAGCCTGGGGCCGTTGCGGCGCATGCACCTTCTGACGCCCTTGCTGCCAACCGGATGAGCGCTGCAGTAGGCGAAGTAGTCACCAGCGCAGCTGGCCTGCACGCTGGCACTGACGGCGCCGGCGTGACCGGTTGTAAGCGCGATCGTGCCCGTGGCGAGAGCGGCGATCAGGCCGCCACGGGTGAGACCCTTGGTTAACGTCGCGATCATGGTTTTCGTTCCTTTTCAGGTTTGCCAATTGCCTTGTGACCGCGGAACTACCCGAAGGGATTCACGCTGCGCTGTTCCAAACGGAACGCTGCGACATTGACGCACACGGCACGGGGCGAAAGATCCCGGACAATCGGGACCCATGGCACTTCGTGACGCAGAGGATCGCGCAATTAAGGTAACCGCCCGGTAAAGACGCGTGCAAATGCGGAGGGGGGGGAGGAGGCGGAAAGGGAGATGTTGTGCAGTGCGGTATGGGGATGGGGGTAGAGCGTCTGGGAGTGACAGAGGCAACGACTGGGGAGTTGGATGCCCCAACCGCACCAACCGATTATGGATCACAACGGAAGCTCGAATTGCGAGGGTACGTCCAGTCGGATGACGCCAAGCAGCTGCCAAGTTTGGGGTCGCTTGGCTTGGTTGCCTATAGCGAATGCCATACCCTTCGTCGGGTACATTTCGTTGAAAGTGTCATCCATCCATTTGAGTGCATCGGCCGCGCTTGCTCGCCGACACTGTTGCCAAAACATGGAGTGCGTTTCCCAATCACCGTTCTGATAATCGTGCTTACCGCCCTCGTCTTCAAAGACAAACCTGAACTCATATGGAGATGGTTCTAGCTGCGCTAATTCCTTATCGAAAAAAGAAGTTTGGCGCGCTGCACGTTGGAATGCCTCGCGTTCTTTCTTAATGTCGAGCTTACTCTTGGGTTTCGCGACAAAGCGGGTGTTGCGCGGACGGATCAACGCTAGAGAATGGCCAAGAGCAGCTGCATGCTTGGCCGAGCCAACGACTATTGGCTCTAGCAGTCGTGCCTGCGCCTTCTTGGGGAGTCGGCCGTCGACGATTATGCTTCTTCGTGTACCTGGCAGCTCTCATTTCGCCTATCTGAGACCGGCTTCGAATACCGAAAACTCACCCAGTTCCAACGAGAGAAGCTGCTAGCTCCCTGAAGGTGGCGAAATCTTACTGGAAACAAGCGTTTCCATTGCCCGTCCGCCGTCACCCCAGCGCAGCAAACCGTTTCACCATGCCTCTTGCTAGGCTGCGGTAGCGCCTTGACCAATACTACGACGCGGGAGTTTTGAGGCGTGGCGGACATATCGGTTCGGCTCATCGCCGATTAAATGGAAACTTTTCAAACCAAAAGATACCAGCTCATCAGCAATCATAGACCGATGGCATACTTTGGGATCACGCTCAAAGCAAAGGAGGCACGTTGGCGTGTTCTGAGCAATCTTTGCAATGCCGTCGATCGCCGCTTGCGGGTCTGCCCCCGCGAGATGTCGAGAATAGATACGGCGAAATCGATTGTAGTTCCCGGCACGGGCTGCATCTCGACCCGGCTTGGGATCACCCAGTTCAACGTAGTGCGTATACGTAATACCTTCCTCTTCGAGACGAGCCCTCAACTTGGATTTTGAAAATCCCTTCTTCCGAGATAGTGCAACAGCCCTCACGTCGGCGAGGATCATTATGCCCACGCACTTTAACGTCTCGACAAACCGGTCGATGTCAGTCCCTTCATATCCAATCGTGTAAATGACACTCACAGCTAGCCACCGCCCCAATGTTGTGATTCGATTCCGAATACTGAACTTCTAAGCGATTAACCAGTCGCTAAGAGCGAGGTTTCTTTCTTTTACCTCACCCCGCGCCCCAACCGCCACATCTCTTCCTCAACGCGGATGTCCGCCAAGATGCGGTCGATGAGCAGGCACGTGCGCTTGAACAGTTCTGACCCGCGCCGGTAGTCGGCGGGGGCGAAGAAATCGCAGCGGCCGGCCTTGAACAGGTCAACGCACTTTCTCTTGGCCTTGCCTGGAGGATAGACGGCAACAGCGTGCCCGCCATTCTTGCGCGTCACCGCCATGGAGGGTACGTCGGTGTCGCCGTCGCCAAAATAGACCATGTTGAAAAAGGGAATGGGGCGCGCGTCTTCGGGCATGTGTTCGTTGATGTTATCGCCTAAGTCCTCAATGCCCTTGTTGATGCGAAACAAGTACTGCGTCTTTGTGGTGTCGGTGATGACGCGCTTGGGATAGGGCATGTCGTAGGCCTCAAACCAGTATTCAGAGGCGAACACGTTGTGGAAGCTTTTGTAGATGCGCGTGCCCTCGATGATCTCGGTGAGCCCCGATGAGATGAGATAGTGGCGCAAGGTGACGCCGTGCGTTTCCGCGCGCAGCTTGACGTAGTCGCCAATGGCGTCGAACCAGTCCTCCACGCCGGGGTAGAGCTCAACGTTGCGCCCTTGCGCGACGAGATCCTTGCGGTCGATACGCACGCCGGCTTCCTTCGCCTTCTTGTAGAGCAAGTGCATGTAGGTGATGAGGGCATCTGCGCCTTGCTCTTTTGCCAAGCGGTTGGACTCTTTCCAGAAGGCGGCCGCGTCCTGTCCAATGTGCGGCAAGAAGGCGTAGTCCTGCATGGGGCGCGGGGACAGCGTGCCGTCGAAATCGTAAACGAGCGCAATGGTCTTTTTGCCGAAGACGGCCTTGGGCGCAGAGTGCGGCTTTGAGCGGCCCCGCGGCTTAGACTTGGTGCGTGACTTCGATCGGGAGCGCGGGCTCAGCTCCTCGGCCTTACTTGGCACGCGATCGGAGATGCGCTCGACCATGATGGGTGCTCCCGGCTCTACGACGTGCAGAAACGGACCATCGCGTGATTCGGGTGACAGATTGAAGGCGCGGGCAGGCCCGGTAAACAGGGTGTTTCCCGTCAATGGCAGCGCGTTTTGACGCCGTTTCCTTGCGGCACGGCGGGGATGGGCCTCTTGCAGACGTTGGCGGGAGCAACGGCGCAGGACGCATCGAGC
>JAUVPN010000278.1 GCA_030598645.1 Hyphomicrobium sp.
AAATGCCCGATCAAATTGTATAGCTCTGCTTCTCCAGAGTAGTCGACGCCTTGCACAGGCTCATCCAGCACCAATAAATTAGGGTTACGCAACAAGGCTCGGGCCAGCACAATACGTTGCAACTCACCACCGGACAGCTCGGCGAGTTGTTGATCGTGTGTGTAACTTGCATCAACCTCTGCAAGCATTTTGGTTGCGCACTCAGGTGTCTCATGGCCGCCCAGACTCAAGAACCGCGTAACCGTCATCGGGATGACCGAATCGATATCGAAGCGCTGTGGCACATAGCCAACGCGTAAATCCTTTCGGCGGCACGCCTCGCCGCAATCGGGATTCTCCAGGCCGAGCAACACGCGCACGAGCGTCGTCTTGCCCGCTCCATTGGGACCAATGAGTGTTACGATTTCGCGCTCGCGGATGTCGAGATCGACATCGACCAGCAAATCGCGACCGCCGCGGCTGATGCCTAGTCCGCGCGCCGAGATGAGTGCGTTAGGATCGAAAGGAGGAACGGATTTTGGCCGTGCGTCGAGACTGCAACTCAGCTCTTGGCCTTGAACGTGGGAGTGGGTGTGCGCTTCCTCAGCGCCGGGCTTTAATCGCCCTTCCCGATCGCCCATGGGCTACTTTAGTCCTTTTTAGACGCGCAGTTGCGGCAAGTCCCTAAGACCTCAACGAACCTGACCCGCGGCTGGAAAGACGCCCCCGTTGCAGCCCTGTCAATGGTCTCGAAGATGTCTTCCGCTTCGACCTCGGCAACGGCATTACAGTTCTCACAGGAGAGGATGATCGGCCGACGCCCAGGAGCGTGATCTAACCTTCGGCAGGCGAAATAAGCGTTCTTGCTCTCCAGACGGTGGATGACGCCCGCCTCAAGCAGCGCGTCAATTGCCCGATAGACCGAAATAGGCGCGAGGCGGGTACCCTTTTCGGCCAAGCGCGCGAGGACGTCGTAGGCGCCGACCGAGGTATAGGTCGCCGCAATCTCTCCGAATACATCCTGGCGAAGTTTGGTGAACCGCAGGTTCTTCTCGGTGAAAGCTTGGCTAGCCCTGTCCATTGCTTTTGCCAATCGACGATCACTTAGAGTTCCAGAGCTAGGAAACGGTTGTTTAAGAGCACCCTCGGACATTTTCCTTCCCGAGCTTTTATGTTTTTCCAAGCTTACACTATGACTTGCCTGGATCCTAGAGCCGCGGCACGTAGATCAATCAGGGCAATTCTTCCCGTCGTCACCATCTTTAACATTGGGGCACCTTCCCTTTTCTGCCACCATCCTATGATTCCTAGCCCGCTGAAGAACAAATGGTGAAGCACGCTCGTGGTAAAAGGCGATGCGTTGTCGCGTTGTAACGACGTCTTTCAGAGAACTCTTAGCCGGATGATGCGACCAATCCCTGCGTACATCATAGCTGCCCGCCGGACAGCGATCGGCCGCGTTGGTGGCCTCCACAAGAAGCGCCGCCTTGAAGAGCTGTGCACGCCGGTCATTGACGCCGCTTTGCGCGACAGCGAGCTTGAACCGGCGCAAGTTGATGAAATTATTATTGGAAATGCCTCAGAAGGAGGAAACCCGGCGCGCCTCGTCGCGCTGGCGGCCGGCCTGCCGGAGAAAGCCTCTGCCTCGACCATCGACCGCCAGTGCGGTTCCGGACTCGATGCCATTTTGGCAGCCATTCGTTTGGTGGCAGCAGGTGAGGTCGATGTCGTTGCGGCTGGCGGCGCGGAAGCCATTTCGATGGCGCCTTGGCGGATCGCCAAGCCAAGAAGCCTCTACCAGATGCCGCACTTTACTCGGCCACAAGCCGAACTTAGTGGGCAAGGCGATGCATTAACGCAAATCGAGGCCGCAGAAGAGCTTTGGTCCCAGTTGGGCATTAATCGCGCACAACAAGATGCCTACGCCCTCCGTTCCTATCTAAGGGCGGAGGCGGCTCGCAGTGCGAAAAGGTTCATCAACGAAATCGTGCCGATGCGGGCAAACCCGGAGGAGGCGCGGGACCAGAGCGCCATCGAACCCGACCTCGAAGATCTTGCGCGTCTGGCACCCTATCTGGCTCCGGATGGAACACTGACATCGGGCAACACTAGCTCCCTACACGAAGGCGCCGCGATTGCGATCGTGGTATCGCAGCGCGTTTGGGAATCGCTCAAAAAGCCGCAGGCACTGCGTCTCGTTGCCGGCGCGGCTCAAGGAGTGAGCCCTGATGAGGAGGCGTCCGCTCCGATCGAAGCGATGAAGAAGCTCAAAGAGCGCCTCAATGGTCACGAGCTGCCGGACATCGGCGTGATTGAAATGAGTGAGTCCTCAGCAGCACAAGCCATCGCATTTGCCAAGAGTCTCGAGGTCGATGAGGCCCTCTTGAACCCGGACGGCGGTGCCATCTCACGTGGGCATCCGTTCGGAGCCGCAGGCGCAGTACTTGTGACGCGACTCTTCACACGCATGGCACGCAGCAAAAACACGAATGGCCCCAAGCTTGGTGTTGCAACACTTGGGGTTGTCGGAGGTATGGGGATAGCGGCCCTGTTTGAATCCGTCTAACGCAACACTGATCGTCTCGCGCGCCTGCCTTCGGGTTTTGTTAAATCCTCTCCATGAGCATGTGATTACCTCATTCCTGCCGTCAAGCGGCCAGGTCGTGTGGTCATCTTGCACCTTATGGTGGCTCGCAAGCCGCATATGCAAACCGCGCAATGCCAGCGTAGAATAAAGGTGCTTCGGGAATCAGCAAAAAGTCGTTTCCCTAATGAGCCAGCGAGGTGGAGGAAAGGCGAATGGACGTCGTGCAGGGGGCAGACAGTCTGTCGTCCGGTGCCGCTACGCTGATCGATTGGCTCAGCATACACCGGAAAGACGTGCTCACTTACACCGGGCTGATCCTGCTTGGCTGGTTCATCGTTAACAGAATCGGGAAGCCCGTTTGGAGTAAAATAGAAGAGACAATCCTCTCGAATTGGCGTCTTGCGCTGCTAGGAGCAACGGGCGTGGTGCTGTCGCTCGCCTCCGGGTGGACAACTTGGGACGGCATGCGCAATTTCACCCAAGAACCGCTGCTTTCCTTCATGATTACGTTCGGCATCCAAGGTGTGATGCTGATCGTTGCCTGGCTCATTGGTGAGACGTTCGCCACTGGCATGAGCGTGCGGGCTGACGGCGCGACAAGCAGCAGCAACAAGAGTATCCCAGCGGTCCGTGGCGGCATCATCGGGGTGCTACTTTTTCTTGTGCTTATGGCGATTGTCTTGCAGAGCACGGGTGCTATCGATCCAACGGCGGACTTAAGCTGGAACAAGTTTGGCGACAAGTTCTTGATCGCGGCCGCCGGCGTTCTGCTCACCGCATTGCTTCTCGTCTACGCCACAAGCGATATCATCAAACCCTACATGCAGGGCTCCCGCGTCATACTTAAAAACGCGGTGCTGTGGGTGATGGTCCTCGCCTGCATGACAACGTCGGTGTTCGTCTCGTTCGATTCGCTGGTCTCCGCGATCTTCCCACAGTCTGAGCGCACCCGTGCCGCCGATCTGCGTGCGCAAAACCAAGTAGCCGGCATCGTTGCCGACAT
>JAUVPN010000233.1 GCA_030598645.1 Hyphomicrobium sp.
ACAACGAGCGTCAGCCCGTCAATGCGAAGCACCCGTACGTGTTGGCCAACCTTAAGCGGCTCGTTAGACCGCGCCTCCCAGCGCTCGCCGTGAACCCAGACATGGCCTGTTGACGCGGACCAATCCATCACCTTTGCCACGTTGCCGACCACGCCCCCGACACCGCCGGATATCGGCCGGCCCAAGGCGCGCAACACGTAGCCGAGCAGCCCCATGAGGATGAGGCCGCTGGCTAGCGCCGTGCCCCCGATGACGGTCCACGAGAGCTGAAAGGCGGGGACATCAGTGTCGATCAGAAAGGCGGCGCCGAGCACAAAGGCGATGAGCCCGCCCATGCCGAGCACCCCAAAAGTCGGCGTGAGCGCCTCAGCCACCATGCAAACGACACCGATGAGCACCAGCGCAAGACCTGTGTAGTTGAAGGGAAGCTGGTTGAGTGCGTAGAGGCCGAGCACGAGACAAATTGCACCGACGACCCCCGGGCCAATGCTGCCCGGTGTAGCAAGTTCAAAGATGAGCCCGTATACGCCGATCATCAGCAAGATCAGCGCGATGTTGGGATCGGTGATGATCTTCAAAAGCTCGGTCAAAGCGTCGGGTTCGACACGCTCCACCGCTAATCCCTTGGTCGAAAGCGTCTCATCCTTGCCGCCAATGACCACCTTTCGCCCGTCAAGATCGCTCAAGAGCTGCTCGACGTCGGGCGCAATCAAGTTGATGACGCCGAGCCGCAGCGCTTCGCTCGCTGAGATGCTCGCCGCTTTGCGGACGGCCTCCTCGGCCCATTCGACGTTGCGGTCGCGCAGCTCGGCAAGGCTCCGGATGAAGGCGACCGCGTCGTTGACAGCTTTTGCCTTTGCCGGGTCTTTTGGCATTGCCTTGTCGTCGTTTGTCTTGTCGCCCTCTGTTTTCTCCTCGTCTTTTTTCTTGCTCGGGTCCGTCTCTGGAAGGCCGGGCATTCCCATCGTGATCGGCGTTGCTGCGCCGATGTTGGTGCCCGGCGCCATCGCTGCAATATGCGTGGCATAGATAATGAATGTGCCGGCGCTTGCTGCTCGAGCTCCTGACGGAGCAACATACCCGACGACCGGCACACGCGACGCGATGATGGCGGCAACCATCTCACGCATACTCGTGACAAGGCCTCCAGGCGTATCCATGCGCAAGATGATGAGCTCGGCGCGACGCTCTTCAGCCTCCGCGATCGCCGTCTCCACGTGGCGCACGCTTGCAGGCCCAATGGCCTCGTCAACGTCGATGAGCACGGCAATGCGGCGGGCGCGTTCTGCGGCTGGGTCCTGGGCGCCGGCGTGATGGCCGGATAAGAGCCCTGCAAGGCCAATCAACATACAGCTGGCCAGCCAAAAGGAGCGGGCCGTGCCTTGGCACAGACGCTGAACGAGAGCCCGGGGGCTTGTGCGGCATTTGCTCTTAAGTTGGATCATGCCCCAGTTTAACCCCTTCACAAGGCCCCGCCATTAATAATCGGATAACCAAAGACATAGGATGGTTGTGCTCACTGATTTGCGGGTCCAAGACCTTTGACACAAACCACTAAGAATAACCTCGAACTCCCCCTCGGCGATGATCTGCGTCAGGCTGCGGCCGCTTGGCTTGTGCACCTTCGTCACGAGCGCGGGCATGCCGAAAAGACACTCCAAGCGTATGACCGCGACCTGAGGCAATTCTTTACCTTTCTCAACGGCACCCTGGGGCATTTGCCTTGCCTTGCGGTCCTTGCCCGCCTCGAGGCCAAGACATTCCGGAGCTTTATGGCCGCGCGCCGCCGTGATGGCTCGGTGAGCCGTTCGCTCGCGCGCACCATGTCGGCGCTGCGCCAGTTCTTCCGCTGGCTGGAAGCACAGGAAATCGTGAAAAATCGTGCTGTGTTTCAGCTAGCGCTTCCCAAGGTGCCACACTCCGTTCCAAAGCCGCTCAACGTCGAAAATGCTGCTGCAGTAGTCGACCGCAGTATGGAAACTGAGCTTGATTGGATCGCGGCGCGTGACATCGCCGTACTGCTGCTGCTGTACGGTTCGGGTCTGCGTATTGCAGAAGCATTGGGGATTAAGGTGAAGGATGCTCCCACGGGGGAACGCGACATCCTACGCATTATTGGCAAGGGTAACAAAGAACGGTTGGTCCCCGTCCTACCCGTCGTTCGGGAGGCAGTTGCGCACTACCTTGCGGCGTGCCCCTATAGTCTTTGCCCCGACGATACGCTTTTTCGTGGCGCGAAGGGCGGGCCGCTCTCGCCGCGGATAATTCAGCTCGCGATGGAACGACTGCGCGCCGGATTGGCGCTGCCTGCCACAGCGACGCCCCATGCCGTGCGCCATTCTTTTGCGACCCACCTCCTGTCTGCGGGCGGCGACCTGCGTCAGATCCAGGAGCTTCTCGGCCACGCGTCGCTATCGACCACCCAGGCCTATACCGAGGTCGACCGGGAACGCCTGCTCGCCGTCTACGACGCAGCTCATCCGCGGTCATAAAGTGCATTGTTTTCAATGCTCTGGGTCAGAAGCGGCCGCCCCGACGTCAATTTGCCCCGTTCCGCGGCCCTTTAGCGCGTGCAAAACGGGGGTTTACGTCGCCGAACGCGGAACTTAAAGAGGCCACATGCGATTTCGCTTTTCTCTCATCCCACTTTCGATCGCCGCACTTCTTGCAGGCACGGCCGCGTTTGCGGCCACACCGAAAGAGGACACTTGCCAGGGCTCGGACATACTTGCCGAGACCAGGATGACGAACCCCACAGCCTACCAACAGATCATGAACGAGGCAGAGGCGACAGAGAACGCCGGCGCCCTGCTTTGGAAGATCGAGCGAGATGGGCGGCCTGCCTCCCATCTCTTCGGCACTGTCCATTTGACAGACGAGCGTGTGACCAAGCTGTCGCCCAACGTGCTCCGCGCACTCAAAGAAGCGAAGGCCGTCGCACTAGAAGTCGCCGATCTTTCTGAGAATGCGACAGCTGCAGCTATCGCTCAATCCGCACCGCTAGCAATGTACACGGACGGGCGCCGCCTGGACAAAATGCTCACCTCGTCCGAGTACGAAACCGTGAAGAATGTCGTCGCTCGCTCCGGGCTACCAGCTGAACTGGCCGCGTCGTTCAAGCCGTGGATAGTCAGCATGATCCTCTCTGTCTCCACGTGCGAGCGCAACAAGGTGCAGAACGGCGAGCGCGTCCTCGACATGAAAATCGCCGAGACCGGTAAGGCGTTCGGCATCCCCGTTGTCGGCCTGGAAACGATCCCCGATCAGCTTGCCGCTTTTGCTGCAGTGCCTGAGCAGCAGCAGATCGACATGCTGCGGGTCAGCCTCAAATTTGCGCATCGTATGAATGACCTAATGGAAACGCTGGTCCGCCTCTATCTCGACCGGCGCATCACGGCAGCACTGCCATTGCAGTTGGCGATGGCGCGTCAGGCTGGCGTGGCCGATGGCGCGTTCGTCGGCTTCCGGCAAAAGTTGCTCACTGAACGTAACGAAAAGATGCTTTCTGTCGCAGAGCCGATGCTAATTGAAGGTGGCGCTTTTATCGCCGTCGGCGCATTGCATCTGCCCGGCAAACAGGGGCTCGTCGCTCTGCTGCGGAAGGCGGGCTATACCGTGACGCCGGTCGAGTAGGGCATTAGAAATGCAGTGCGCGCTTTTCGACCGCGAGTGCGGCTTCCTTGACCGCTTCGGTGAGCGTGGGGTGCGCATGACAGATACGCGCCAAATCCTCCGCTGACCCGCCGAACTCCATCAAAACCGCGGCCTCCGCGATAATGTCGCTTGCGTTAGCGCCAACGATATGTACGCCCAGCACTCGATCGGTCTCTGCGTCAGCCAGAATCTTCACAAATCCATCCGTCGTACGATTGACCTTGGCGCGCGCGTTGGCTGTGAAGGGGAATTTTCCAACCTTATAGGAGACGCCTGCCTCCTTCAGTTCCTCTTCTGACTTGCCAACGCTTGCCACCTCGGGGAACGTGTAGACCACGTTCGGGATCACATCGTAGTTCACATGTCCCGCCTGCCCGGCGATGATCTCCGCCGCCGCGATGCCTTCATCCTCAGCTTTATGTGCGAGCATCGGCCCCGCGATTACGTCGCCAATCGCATAAATGCTAGCAACGTTAGTCCTAAAGTGATCATCGACAATAATGCGACCCTTGTTGTCGAGCGCAACGCCCGTTTCCTGAAGCCCCAAACCTTCTGTGTTTGGCACGCGTCCGATGGCAACGAGTACAACATCGGCGTCGATTTCTTGGGTATCGCCGCCACCAGCGGGCTCAATTTTTACTTTGTGATGAGACCCCCGCTTTTCAATTCCCGTTACCTTGAAGCCAAGTTTGAATATGAGCCCCTGCTTGGCGAGAATTTTCTGCGTCTGGCGCGCAACCTCCACGTCCATTCCCGGTAGGATGCGATCGAGATATTCCACAAACGTAACCTTGGAGCCTAAGCGACGCCAGACCGAGCCAAGCTCCAGTCCGACGACACCAGCGCCGATGACAAGAAGCCTTTTGGGTACTTTGGGAAGCGACAGCGCTCCCGTAGAGGAAATGACAGTCTTCTCGTCAATATCGATGCCGGGCAGTTGCGCCACTTCCGACCCAGTCGCAATGACGATATGCTTCG
>JAUVPN010000185.1 GCA_030598645.1 Hyphomicrobium sp.
CGTCGATCTTGTCGAGGAACTTCTCGGCCCAATCATAGAATTGGTCTGGATCATAATCGATATTTGGAATGTCAGACCAGCCGTGGCCTGGGTAGTCGACTGCATACACTGTGAAGTGTTTTTGCAGCTCGGGGATCATATTTTCATAGATGTCGAGCTGCGTGCGCAATGTATGGAACAGGACAAGGTTCGGACCAGCGCCGGCCTTGATATAGCGAACTTTGACGCCGTCAAGATCGGTGTGCTGAATGCTCAGGTCTGGGGCCCACGCAAGCTTCTCGGGCTCAGACGGTTTTGTGCGCAATCCTTCAATGGCGAAAGAGACCAGCCACAGCGCGACCCCAACCACGACAAATAAGACAAGCGCTCGGATCAGAATGCGCATGGGCCACTCCCGCTAGGCTGCCAGCACCACGTCTGAGCCAGGGTTCAGCCTGACCTGCCCCAGTTGGCGATACCAGTTCCCAATTTAAAATTCGGCCGTCAATCGCCCGTGCATGGACAGGCTGGAGCGCAGCGTAGGCTAAGGCGGATGCTACCGGCAAGGACGTCTTTGAAGGAAAAAGGGTGACATCACTGATACACGCTTAAATGTCCGCTTCGGGTCAAAAGCAGACATCGACGCGTGCACCAGGGACGTCCGCTCCCAACTAGGGATTGATGTGCGGCGAAGTCGGGTGCTTTAAGCCGAGACTTGTCTCGTCGTCGTACCCCTCAAAGGGGACCACCTGGCGATTATCTGCGCTAGACTGTCTTGCGATGGCGTCGGCGTCGAGAATGGGCATTAGCTCGTTTGGGTCTTTGGCTCGCTGTACGCGGCCGTCGAACACCGCCCCTTGGGAGATGGATAACGTTTGGTGCACGATATCACCTTCGACCTGTGCCGTGTCGTGCAGCGTGATGGTTAGGGCTCGGATGGAGCCACGTACGTCGCCGAGTACGTCTATTCGCTCTGCGCAAACCCTGCCGGTGACCGAGCCGTCCTTGCTAATGACTACATGCTTGCCGTGCACGTCACCACAGACGTGGCCATCGACTTGAAGCTTGTTCTGAGAAATGATCGTGATCTGTTGGCCAAGGAGGGTGAGGTCGCTGCCGATCACGGAAGTACCCGCTACGGCGTGGGTATCAACGGGCAAAGCGCTATTTCGAGCCGATGCATGACCCTGTGGGTCAGAGTGCGCTGGAAGGCTAGGTGGCGTCCGAAAATTTGATTGGGGCTTGTTGGCGTCGTTGCTGAACACGTCGCACCTCCCGCGCTATGGCGTTTTGACTAAGGCAAAAGCAAAGGTGTTACTCCGTCCCGAAAGCGCATCGCAAATCCGCGGTGACATTTTGTTCTAATCCGCAACTTGGTGGATGGATCCACAACATTTATTGGCCGTTCGACGCAAAAGCGGGGACATAACTGATGCGATTCCAATTAAGTGCCATAAGCGAACATACGGCGGGGTGAGGTGGATGGGAGGAGCATGAACCATGAAAAGATTAGCATCCGGCATCCGCACCAACATTATCTATGGAGCTATTGCCCTGTTGCCGGTTGCCGTCCTGGTTTACGTCCTCGTCAAACTTTTCGGCTTTCTGAAAAAACTCTCCGCGCCGCTGCTGCCCTATTTGGGCGCAAACCCCTATTTAGACACGCTGTTGCTCGTGCTTCTCACGGTCCTCATCCTTCTGGGCCTCTGTTATATCTTTGGTGCGCTCATCAACACGCAGATAGGCGCCTTGTCCTTCAAAAGGATCGAGAAGAAGGCTCGCGATATCATCCCCGGATATGAAATTATTGAGAGCCTTCTGCGTGGCATGGCTGGAAACAAGATGTCCTATTCTCCAGCCCTAATTGCTCTTTCCGGGCCAGGAACCGCAGTACTTGGTTTTGTTATGGAAGATGACGGTGATGAGTACCTTACTGTTTTTGTCCCGACGGCCCCGGTGATGACCGTGGGATCCATCCACGTGGTGGAGCGGTCGCGTGTCCGACTAATCGAGGGGTCGAGCATGGGCGCAGCGAATTGCATCACCCAATGGGGTTTGGGTGTGAAAGAATTTAGGGGTGCGGTTACCCCGCCAAAAATTTCATAGAAATCTTAGTTTTGGCTCATAAGTAGGCGTCACGTCTTAGGTCAGAATTGTCTGCTTTTCAGCCAAGAGGAAATACATTGCAGCAAGCAAAAATTCCTGACCGCGGGCACATGGGCGGCAGCTCCAAGCAGACCTTGGCTCAATTTCTACAGGCCGGATGAGTTGACCGGTGTCGATGCAGAATAGCCTTGATGAAGTGTTTTGCCTTGCGGACCCGCTCCGTGTTTTACAGGGGACGTCATATGCCACCCGTTGCGACGTGCAGGGCTCTGCACCAACAAGGTCGGATGAGGTGTCGCGACCACTTCTGGCGTATTTGAGTAGGTAAGAGGAATGATAGCCGCGCGGCGAAGTGACGTTGAATTCCAAAGCCAAGGCGTTACGTGCCGGGCTTGGTTGTACGTTCCGGATGCGAGCGCGACGCGGCCTGCCCCGTGTATTGTCATGGCACACGGTCTTGGCGGCACCCGCGACGCCGGTCTCGAACCGTATGCCGAATGTTTCGTCGATGCCGGCTTCTTTGTTCTGTTGTTTGACTACCGGTACCTCGGCGCCAGCGACGGCGAACCACGCCAGCTTATATCGATTTCGCGGCAGCTCGAAGACTGGACCTCGGCGATCGAATTTGCTCGCCGCGTGGAAGGAGTAGATCCCCACCGCATCGCGTTGTGGGGGTCCTCGTTCTCAGGTGGACATGTGCTAGTCGTTGCAGCCAAGGATCGGCAGATAGCTGCGGTCTCGGCGCAATGTCCGATGATGGACGGCGCCGCAAGCGTATGGATGGTGGGGCAATACGCTGGGCCGGGAGCTATTTTGCGGCTTGGACGCGCCGCTATCATTGACGCGCAACGTTCTCTTGTTGGCAAGGAACCCTATTATGTCCCCTTGGTCGCGCCGCCGGGACGGATTGCGGCCATGGCTAGCCACGATGCTTACACAGGTTTTGGCGCCATTGTTCCGCCTGAGTGGCGAAACGAAGTGGCCGCGCGACTCTTTTTGACGATGCCTTTCTATCGGCCGGTCCGTTATGCGAGATCGGTCGGATGTCCAGCTCTTATCATTGCTTGCATGGAAGACAGCGTGGCTTCGTCGCGGGCGGCAGTGGATGCGGCGGCTCGCATGGGCGAACAAGCTCGATTGGTTAAGCTGCCCATCGGGCATTTCGATGTCTATACCGGCGAGTGGTTTCAACGTTCGAGCCAAGAGCAAGTGTCGTTTTTTAGCGCGCACCTGCACTCCAGGAAACGAACCTAAAATTGATATTGCGCTGAATCACATCGACGAGGTGGCCTATCCCCTAAAAGGGTCCATGCCAATTCAGCTGGTAGGGTTTTATGGAACTGGCATGGAGACGAACGTCGCGTGTAATTCAGAATGGCCATTCCGCCAAAGCGATAACAGGTCCCCTATTAGGATTCTCGATGGTCCGTTGTTAGTCTACGACGTCGGCTTTAGGTCGGAAGCAGGCGTGGCAACTTCGTCAGAGATAGTCGCTTAAACCCAGCAGCAGACCTCATTGCGCTTCGCTCGGATGTGTCCGTCTGGCTCCAAAGTCGATGTTGTCGCTCGCCTCTGGTCAGGCTTAGCCTGCGCTCTAGTCCGCTCAGAGGCTTATGATCAAACACCCGGTGCCAACTTAATGGAAGCGGTCTCGCTAAGTTGGGGGAGTTTGGCTTCGTGCAGCAAACGGTAGCGATACAATGTCATTCGACTTCTCATCGATCATCTTCATCGTTTTTGTGATCATGGCCTTGCAGCCCTTGTTAATGGGTCGTTGGTACACGCTGCGACGCGCGCAAGCGATTCGGGCGATCGAGAGCAAGCACGGGACACGCGTTATCACGATGATCCATCGTCAAGAGAAGCGTAGCCTTTTCGGTTTTGCGGTTCCGCAGCACATTGACCTGGAGGATGCCCAGACCGTCATAGCTGCGATTAAGGAAACGCCTGACGACATTCCAATCGACCTTATTATTCATACGCCCGGCGGCCTTGTGTTGGCAGCGATGCAAATCGCCCGTGCAGTGGAATCGCATCCCGCTAAGGTAACCGTCTATGTTCCAGTTTATGCGATGTCGGGCGGAACATTGATTGCGCTTGCCGCGGATGAGATCATCCTGGGAGAATTCTCGGTACTCGGTCCCATTGATCCACAAATTCTCGGGTTTCCGGCCGCAGGCATCGTAAGAGCGCGTGACGCGAAGCCAGTTGCCGAGGTTTTTGACCTCACGCTTGTTCTAGCCGACGTAAGCGAAAAGGCGGTTGCCCAGGTTAAGGAAGGGGCGGTCGAATTATTGACGCCGCGGTTGGAGCAAGCAAAGGCGGCGACTATTGCCGAAAAGCTAGCGGGTGGACATTGGACACACGACTACGCGCTAACTGCTACCGAAGCGAGCGCACTCGGCCTTCCCGTAAAAGTCGATATGCCGCTCCAAATTATGGAATTCATGAAGCTCTATCCTCAACCCGTTCAACGATCCAGTGTCGAATACCTTCCAATCGATATCCCCCGTCACCGGCGTGTTTGATATACATGGTCCGTAGAAGAGATGTTCATCGCCGTTCTTCGTAGGACGATGTTCGGTTTTCGGCTCACTATTCTTTCAGCTAGAGCCGAGTGCCCGCAGCGCTGATATCGCCCGGCCCGGCGGCCCATGGTGTTGCCACCAGTCGTTAGTTCAGCTTACGCTGTGCGCCAGCCGGAGGGGCATTGGTGGCTGCCACCGTATCTGGCAGTGAGTGAATTGAGACACTGAACAAAACCCACAATAAGCAACGCCATCGCACATATGGGAGAGACGCAATGCCACAAGGATCGGATCAAGCTTTGAGCAAGCGATTACGCCAGGATTTGCTCGAGAGACTCTCAGAAAGAAAGAACGATATTTTTTGGACGGGTGCGGCCCTAGCGGCTGTCGGCGTTCTGGCACTGGTGTTCCCAATGCTGACGACTATGACGGTGGCATTTATGATCGGGTGGGTGCTTGTCTTCGCGGGAGCAGTAACGATCTACGGCGCCTTCTCCGTTGAAGGTACCGGTCCGTTCTTTGGCCAGCTGCTACTCGGTCTTCTTATGCTCGCACTGGGCATCTATCTCATTACGCATCCTACTGTTAGCATCGTGGCGCTCACGATCATGCTGGCAGCCATCTTCATGGTTGATGGAGCAGCACAGCTGGTGCTCGCGTTCGATGTGCGGCCCCGCGATGGATGGTTCTGGCTATTGATCTCCGGGTTAGTCGGTATCGGCGTAGGGCTCCTCATTGCAGCCGAACTGCCGGGAAGTTCACGCATTGCGATCGGGATCCTCGTCGGAATCAAATTCTTGGTAACGGGCATCGCATACATCATCTTTTCGAGGAGTCTTCCGTCACCGTCGGCAAGTTGAGAAGCCGAGGCATGTGACTACCCACCCGGTATGGGTGTGTGTCGGACATTCGCGCTCTTGTTAGCAATAGCCGGTGCTCCACCGCTCGTCGCCGCTTGCCGAATGTTAGCGGCCCGTTGATTCATTGAGCAGACGGAGGAGCCGGTGACTTAGCTGAGTATTGCACTCGCCGCTAGGTAGCGATCGACTCGTTGGCCTTCTAGCTCGTTTGTTCAGTTCTTTGGGGGTCTGTGCCCAAGGTCACTGCGATCGGCTCGACGTATCGTTCGCCCTC
>JAUVPN010000027.1 GCA_030598645.1 Hyphomicrobium sp.
CCAGACGGCGAACATTGCGAGCTGACGACGGCAGAATTCAATTTGCTTTGTATTTTGGTCGAGCGTCCCGGACGCGTTCTTTCGCGTGATGAATTAATGGACATTCTCAAGGGGCATGATTGGACCCCGCTCGACCGCTCTATCGACGGGCTCGTGGCACGGCTGCGCAAAAAAATCGAGCGTGGCAACGAAAGCCCGCAACTCGTTAAGACGGTGCGCGGCGTCGGATACGCGTTTGCCGGACAGGTGACTCGTAGTTAGCTGGGCTCAGGCTGCAGAGCGGCCTTAAGTGCTTGCGCAAGCTGCAACCGGCTATAGGGCTTACGCAAAATGAGGAATTCGTTTGCGATGCTCTCGCCGCCAGCCGCATCTGAGGCATACCCCGTCGTTAGCAGCACCTTCTGGTCCGGCATATTCGAACGCACCCAGAGCCCAAGCTGATACCCGGACATCCCACGACCAAGCACAATGTCACTGAAGACAACCTGAATACTGGGATCGCTCTCGAGAATTCGGATGGCGGCCTCTGCATTCTCTGCCTCTACCGCAACGTACCCCAGCCCTTCGACACGCTGCAAAGTGACTTCCCGCAGTTCCGGATCGTCCTCAACAACGAGAACCGTCTCACAGTCCTCAGATAAGGGCACTTCTGGCGCTTTTTGCCCAACAGTTTTCGTTTCCGAGTCGGATGCGCGTGGCAGAAAAAGGCAGACTTTCGTACCAGATCCGAGTTTGCTCTTGATCGTAACGTGACCACCCGACTGTTGAGCGAAGCCGTAGATCGTGCTGAGACCAAGACCCGTTCCCCGGCCCTGTTTGGTCGTGAAGAACGGCTCGAATGCATGCTTAAGGACCTCCGGGTCCATCCCAATCCCGGTGTCCGTCACAGAGATGCACACGTAATCCCCTACTGCCATACCGTTTAAGGTTTCGACACCGGTATTGCCAAAGGTCACATTGCGCGTTTCGATTACGAGCTTCCCGCCATCGGGCATTGCATCGCGCGCATTAATCGCGAGATTAAGTATGGCGTTTTCCAACTGGCTGGCGTCCGTTCGCGTGGGCCATAAAGCTCCGGCGAGCATTGTCGTGAGCGTGATGCGTTCACCAAGGGCGCGCTTCAACAGTTCGGCGATGCCAAGCGTAAGGTCATTTAAGTTCAGAACCTCGGCCTCTAACTGCTGGCGCCGAGCAAAGACCAAGAGCCTCGAGGTTAGGCGCGCACCCATTTGGGCGGCGTCGGCTGCGCGACCCAACAGCTCGCGGGCTCTATCTTGGGACAACTCGGAGTCAAGAAGTTCCAGATTGCCCAATACAATGGTGAGCAAGTTGTTAAAATCGTGAGCGATGCCTCCGGTCAGCTGACCAAACGCGTCCATACGTTGTGCCTGACTAAGTGCCGCCTGTGCGTTCTCGCGGCGTTGGATTTCTTCCTCCAAAGCTTTCGTGCGCTGCACAACGCGCTCCTCAAGTTCTGCATTGCTGCGGGCAAGTATATCCTCAGCCTGCTTACGATCAGAAACGTCGCGCACCACCGCCATGTAGATACGCGCTCCATTAGCCTCGAGCTTGGCGATCGAAGCCTCGGCGGGAAACTCCGTGCCATCTTTACGCAGCGCATAGATTGCTTGTCTCTCGGCCATGCGCCGTGAGGCGACGGGCGAAGTGGCGAAGTCACGCACGTCTTTTTTATGGCGCGATCGATACCGCTGTGGGATGAGCATTTCGAGCGGCCGACCCAGGATTTCGTTTTGCGCGTAGCCGAACAGGCGTTCTGCACCCTCGTTGAAGAGGGTGATTTGCATCTCATCATCGAGTGATATGATTGCGTCTGCTGCGATGCTAAGGATCGCAGCGATCTGGGATTCGGACAGACGCTGCTCTTCCTCGGTGCACTTCACACCAAGACCCGCCTCCAGTTCGGCGGCTACCGAAACGCTCTCACTCTTAGTCATTCCAGTATGACTTCATATCTTTTTGTCATGCCGACAAGCCCATCTAGCATCGACAGATTGGCACACCACGCAACAGATCCCAGCAACGACCTTAACGACGGTGTCCTCGCGGCGGCCTCAAAGAGCTGCCAAGAGCCCAACAAGCCCAACCACTATAAGGCTTACTGCCCAAACAGCATCGAGATTG
The DNA here is from genome assembly GCA_030598645.1 of Hyphomicrobium sp. Next base: position 2,143 of record JAUVPN010000027.1, read on the forward strand.
AACCAGCTTCTCGCAACAATTTTCGTACCGACATAGCGATAGGCGACCCATGCCATAACGCCACCAGCAACAATCATCGCGAGTGTATGAATGCCTGAAACAACTCCGGCCAATGCGATGTTGTTGATCATCAGCATGCCAACAGCCTCATGACCCATGGCACGCAACTCTTCAGTAGTGCACAGCCCAAGATAGATTGGCACCAGCATCAGGCCGGCGCCATGGGCTATTGCGATGGCGAAGGACCAAAATGCAATCTGTGTCGAGCGGATCCGGGCAAAGGCTCGTGGATGTTGTTGGTTGACCAAACGAAACACGCCGAACGCAATAACAATAATGGCCGCTGCCAACCGGATCTCTCGGGCCCAGGTCACCAGGACCGTCAGCAACGCGAAAGGTAGCAAGACAATGGCGATTGCTACAAAATGGCCAGCCGCCAGCGGGCCGAGGGCCCTGAAGACGCCGGACGCCCGACGCTCCGTAAGACCGTTGGACAGTGCCAATGGCCAGCCCATGCCGGGATTGACCCCGTGATAGAGGCCGCTGGCAATCACTGCCAGCCACAATTCGAAGCTCCACGTTTCGCTGGGCAAGGTTCTGCGAGTTGTTAGCGAGAGGACTGCGCGCGCCCAAAGTAGACACAAAGCAGACGCATCGCCAAAGAATACGATGCCTGCGGCAAACGAAATGTATTTACGTCTACAGTGGCTTCATCCTCGCGATCCGGATTCCCGATGGCCACTCGCGCGAAGATTCCATTGCAACGGCGAAAATCTTTCCAGCCACATGGCGTGAGACCTCGCGTGCATTAGAACGCCTACGCAGCCTTCCGGAAGAAATGTTGCGACAGTCGGCCCCGCCAAGTTGCATCCCAGGGACCAGCAACATCTTTTCAATCTAGGGTCTAGTTCACGCGGACAAGTATCAAGGCTAGAATAGGTTTGATTATAGCTTTACTTTTAGGACTATGACCGACCCTATTCCCTTTATGACCCGCCGGGCTCGCCTCATACGAGGAGAGACACAAGGCGAATTTGCCGAGCACATGGGGGTCGACCAGGCCACCGTATCTCGATGGGAACGATCAAGAGGTCACCCAACTCCGGCTAAGCTTGCTGAGATTCACAAGATCGTCATCGGTGCAGAGCCATCATATAATCCAGAGTATATTTTGGCATCTCCGACGATAAAATACGTCTGCAAACTAGATGACTTCGCGAAACCCCTGATGCTCTCCCAGGGACTACTCGAAGAACTCGGGGTCACACTTGAAGATGTGCTTAAAGACCCACATGCATTTTGGACTGACGACGACCAGCGCGTAAATGAAACTGTCCAATCCGATCCTAGATGGCGAAAGGGCGAGATCGCATTTATCGAAACAACCCACAAAGCAGACTCCACCCGGCATCCGGGCCGGTGGTGGCGAACTATCGGAGCCCCCCTACAAGAAGGAAATGCCATGCTATGGGAGGGTGTTCTGGACCCGAGGCCTAGCCAATTCTTGGTTAAACTAACGCCCCTGTCGACCAAGAAAGACGCCTCATAACCTGGTTGTTACTTGGTCAGCTCAACTGTGGCGTGGTATAATTTTAAGTATTAATAGAGCAACGTAACAATGTGATTGCCCTGTCCCAGAACGGCAAAGGTTTTCATTTCTCATACGAGATCTTCGCCGAAATTGACGAAGCCGTCTACAACTGCGCGCTCCTTCCGAGGCGCCTGCGGCAGTCATTGGGCATCATCACCGGGCTGCGCTGGCGTGAGTTTGGTAATCTTGTTGGCCTCGATTTGAGAGATGGCAGTAACGAGTTGACGATCGGCGCGGGCTCCAACGAAGGATACATGCCCCTGTGCCAAGGCGGCGGTAGCACCGTCACCCGCAAATACGACAAGCGGGAGCTATTTCATGCACCCTGTTAAGATATGGCCGCAGCTCGTAAAGCGCCTGAGATTTCTATCGGCTCTCAAACAATGCGAATTCGCCGAGCGGCTCGGCGTTGACCAGGGTAGCGTCAGCCGTTGGGAGCGGGGAGAGTCCATCCCCAATATTCCCAAACAAAAGTGCTTGCGCGACATGCTGCACAAGTTGGAACCGTCGATCCCGCCTGCATTCGTTGAGGCTATGCCCGTGCGCGCAATCATGCACTCCTTGCACGATCTTACGGTCGTCTGCGCGGCTTCCGAGAAAATGGCCAGCGAGTACGGGTCAACCCCCACGGGAATGCGTTATTCCAACATCGGGCCGTTGTGGCCCGATTCGGTGCGCCTCATGCATGAAACGTTGGAGACCGCCGACGCCTGGCGCTCAGGTGAAGTTGGCTTAGTGCAAGCCACAATTTTTCGGATCAATAACAAATGGTGTGAGACAACGGGCATACCGATTATAGATGCCGGGTTGATCTTTTATACCGCATCAATTTCGGAATCTCCGCCTGTTGACCTAGATGAATCACAATGCCGCGTGACCATCATCAACAAAGACGAAATGGTCTCTTAAAATGAGCAACTTTCTGACCTGGTCTCTACCGGCAAAACGTTGGTGCTTCATTGCGGGGCCCGACCAAACATAGCTCACCGATTACATCGGCGTGACTGATCGCACCGTTGAGCGCTGAGAGCACAGCATTGCTGCACCGCAAAAGACAAAAATAATCTGACCCAAACCTGAGCCCGTAATTGCCGCGAAGGCGATTGAGGAGATGCGGTTACGGCGCGTATGTGCGCTGCACCCTCCAGCGGCAAGACGGCCAGTGGATCAATTATGCCGGTTCGTAAATTGGTAAAATTGAATTGGCGCTTTGGATCGACGGGATGTGTGAGAAGCCTACCCATCTCCAAGGCCGTGCCTTTGGTCTCTTTGATCTCAATGTCACGTCGCTGGACGATCTGCTCTCCGAGCAATGAGAGAGGCACTTCGGACTAGGCGCATATATGCGACCAGTGACATCGCACTTTTTGCTTAATACTATTGGCGCCCCCCGGCAGCGCAATCAGCTGAAACAAAAGGCGCTGCATTACTATGAACCACTGCGGTACATTCTCCAGTATACCTCTTGAGACCTTCTCAACGGTCGTCGAGTCAATTTCTGATTGCGCACTCAACCAGACTTGCTGGCCCAACGTGCTTAGCTCGATCACTAAGTTAACTCGCAGCAATTATGGTCTGCTTGCCCTCATCGATGCGGAAAATGAGCGCTTTGAGCTGGCGTACCACATAGGTTACCGCCCTCAATTCCGAAAGCTCTTCGAGGAGAAATACGCAGCGTCGAGCCCGTATATTGGCCGTCTCAAAAGGCTACCTCTAGCAACTGTGGCGACGCGGTCTATGCTCATCGATGACCCAGATATTACAAATTGCCCGTGGTACGAAGAATTCGTGGAGCCGCAAGAAATCTGCGATGCCATTGGTTTCAACATTTTGAAGACGCGACGACGCGTAGCTCTCTTAGCCTTTCACCGCCACAAATCTGAAAACCGATATCAATACGACGATCTTCGCTTGCTCAGCCTTCTCGCACCACATGTGTGCAGGTCAATGGCTATCGCAGATTCCCTCAGCGTCAGAAGCATCAAATCGCTAGCTCTGGAAAAAACGCTTGAGTCACTGTCATTCGGAGTCTACCTGACTGACCGCAAGGGTCGACTCATCTTCATGAATCGCGCAGGTGATCGCCAGGTCAGGACAAGCGACGCCGTGCGCATCGCCGACACGCAACTAGCGCCTGTCGACTGCTCGGCGCGCGCGGAGCTCACAAGGGCCATCGCCAAAACCGCCGAAATAGAGAGCGAAACGCCGTCGAGCGAAGTCGCTACGATTGCCCTTCCTGGCGACGAAAATACCGGGCTGGTTGCGACCGTGCTCCCCTTGAATGTCCAAGAGCACCACAACTTCTTTTGTGGGGCCGTGCCTGCAGCGGCTATCTTCGTGCAAGACCCCCTTGCCGAGACTCTTACATCTGGCGAGGGCTTCGCCAAGCTCTATGGCTTGACCCATGGCGAGCTCCGCGTGCTACTCACGATGTTGCCTGGGCTTGGCGTCAAAGACGCGGCTGAGGTGCTGGGGATTAGTGAGGCGACCACCAAGACTCACCTGCAACATATTCACGCGAAAACCGGTATATCCAAGCAGACAGAGCTCATGCGCTTGTTCTCGGGGAGCACGCCGCCGATTGACGTCGCACAACAGTCGTCACCCGCATTGGTCGCTCCCGAACTCGCACCCGCGGGTCCGAATAGATTTATACGCCGAGATCCAGATAAACGGCTTCCTAGCGGCGCGGTGTTGGCTGTTGGCGCGCTCGCAGAGAAGGCATGTGAAATGCCTCTATGTTGTTGGCTGGCTATGGGCTTGTGATGGCGACTAGTTAAAAAAAGATCGCCGGCATTCGCTACCTCGAACAATGATAGCCTCTTACCAATTCAAGGGGCTCAATGCATTCTTCTCGCGCCATCTGCTGCGTGCCTGAGAGAACCATCAGACTAATTGGAGGTAGAGGATCTCCTTCGTGTCATCCCTAGGGATGATGCCAGTGGGATGAAAATATCGTTCTAATGGCCTTACGAGTGCAATGGGTTTGCCGGCAGAGCACCGGATCACAAGCTCCGGATGCAGACATTCAGAAACATGTGGCCAGCGCACGGTGCAAAAGGAGCTACCCGATGAAAACGCTATCAATAGCTCTGACCACTCTGCCACTGCTCGCGGTCGGAGCAGCACTCGCAGAAACGCCAGTCGTCCCGCAGGACGAAGACCTGCTTACGCCGCATGATCGGGTCCTCTCTCGGAATCCCCATCTCAATCCAGGGTGGACGTGGATGACGGAACCTCAAGCCATTCATCTTCTTAAAGCCAGGGGCTTCTCGGACGTCTTTCGTATTGAAAAGGCGGGGTCATCTTGGCGAGGAAAGGCGAGAAAAGATTATTTATCCTACCATGTGGCTATCGATCGCTATACACGCCTCGTTAGTCACTTGGATAAAAAAAGCCGGGAGTCGTATGCCGCCGTAGCTGAGAAGACTAACAGAGGCGCTGCAAAAACTTCCAAAATCATAACGCCAGTCGTCCTGGAAGACAAAGACCTGATTACGCCGCAGGCGCGACTCCTCTCTCGGAATCCTCATCTCCATCCGGGGTGGACGTGGATGACGGAATCTCAAGCCATTTGTCTTCTTAAAGCCAGGGGCTTTTCCAACATCTTCAGTCTGGAAAAGGCGGGGCCAATTTGGCGAGGACAGGCGCTAAAGGATCGCGCATCCTACCATGTCTCTATCAATCGCTACGCAGACATCGTTGCTCACACCGATAAAAAAATCCATGAGTCTTATGCCGTAGCCGAGAGGACTTACGGAGACGCTGCAAAAGTTTCCAAAACCATAACGCCAGTCGTCCTGGACGACAAAGACCTGCTTCCGCCGCATGAGCGAGCCCTCTCTCGGAATCCCCATCTCTATCCAGAGTGGACGTGGATGACGGAATCTCAAGCCATTCGTCTCCTTCAAGCCAGGGGCTTCTCCGACGTCTTAAGTCTGGAAAAGGCGGGGCCAATTTGGCGAGGACAGGCGCTAAAGGATCGCGAATCCTACCATGTCGCTATCAATCGCTACGCAGACATCGTTGCTCACATGGATAAAAAAAGCCGTGAATCTTATGCCGTAGCGCAGAAGACTCAACCAGCAGCCTCGAAGACACGAGGCAAAAAAAGAGGGGCGGCAAAAGACTCGAAAACTATGTTGGCGACGTTGAACGGCCGTATCGTGGCTCCCATTTCACAAGAAGCCCCGACCGTGCTGACGCCGGGCAGGCCCGTTCTCTCCATGATGGGTGAAATAGGGTGGACGTGGATGAAAGAAAAACACGCCAAGCTGATGTTGAAGAGCAAAGGCTACGCCAACATCGTTAGTCTGAGGAGGGATGCGCGGGGAATATGGCGGGCTATGGCGTTACGCGATGGCTTCGCGTTGAATGTCGCCGTCGATATCTATGGCAACGTCGAAGCCCAACCTGAGAGCCGTGGGGGTCTGGCTCAAGGGTCTCTATCATACTGAAGGCGGCATGCCGGGTGGCGGTTCAGGATCGCCGTACTAACTGTATTAATTGGATCAATTTTGTCCCACGCCACCTCCGGGCTGCGAAAGCCCGCCGGGAGTGCTAGGCGCATCGCTGAGCCTTCGACTGACCGGCCAGACGAAGCGATACCAGTTTCTAAGTGAGAATTCGGTGCGGTCCCGCGTCCGGTCTTCGATGTCCGCTAATGCCAAAAGCGGACATTCTAAGGTGTCCTTCAACGGCGCCCACGAACTGCTGAGTAAGATTCTCAGTTCAGCAAAGCGTTGCGGATGGGCTGGCCAGGGAGGACGTCCTTCAAGACCTCAGAATCCTTCACAACAATCGTGCCATTGACGATCACATAAGGGATGCCAGTCGATGGCAGACTATACTTGCCGTCCGCCCAGACCGCATTGTCCGAGACACTCTCAGGGTCAAAGATCGTGATGTCAGCGACTGCCCCGGGCTTCACACGGCCGCGAAGCTTCATGTTGGGCACCATGTCTTCTAGGAATTTTGCTTGAAGGTACGAAAGTTTCTCTAATGCGGCCATGAGCGGCACGACATGCCTTTCGCGAACCAGACGGAGCACCTTTGCGTGCGTTCCGGCCCCCCTCGGATGACCCTTGGCGACACCATAAGGGGCATCCCAGGACGGAAGACCGCTCTTCTCATCAATGAACGGCAAACTGTCCGCGCCGACAAAGACGCCTGGACGCCTAAAGGCCGCGAGCATGTCCCGCTCTTTGATGTGACGCATGATTATTAGGCGCCCAGGATTCTCCTTTCTCTTTTTGGCGAGGAGTTCCTTGGTCATGGTCTCCCCTGTCTTCATGTCCGCGATGTCCATGTAGTCCATCCCCGTCCGCTCTTGAAAACCGGGGCCCAAATAGCCGGCTCCGATCAAGGTGGAACCGAAGGTATAAGGATAAAATTCGCCCACAACTTTCAAGCCTCTTTTGCGAGCTGCATCGATCAAGTTGAGGCAGTGTACGGTGAGCCTCATGCAGTTGCTGGGAACGTGATGCACGATCAGCCGCACATCGTGGACGGCTGCGGCCGCTAGAAATTCTTCAACCCCGAGATAACCACTCGGGGGGATCTGGGAGAGGTAGCGAACGTGGGTCGCAATGAAGCTGTTGTAGCGCTTTGCCAGCGCCACAATCTCGGCGATCTCCGCGCTGCCTACTGCCGTGTAATAACCAACAGGCATACCGATACCGAGGCCCCCCTGCCGCAAACCATGCTCGACGTTTGCGATGATCGCTTTCAGCTGCTTCGGCTCGGAGCGCTTCTTTGACCACTTCGCTCCTTTGCGGGCAGCTACCTTCATTGCGCCTGAGTAAAATCCGAGACCCTTCGGATCGACGCCATCCATTGCGTTCATGCGCGCCCAGCCATGCCCGACGGACGTCCCGAAGTTCGCTTGCCATTTACCTTCGCGCTTATTGTAATAATCTTCGACAGGGTAGGCTCCAAACTCGATCTCCAGCGCTGAGGTGACGCCGTCCCGTAATAGCAGCTTGATCGCATAAGGATCTTGTCCGTGGATATGGAGGTCAATGAAGCCGGGGGCGACGACGTGCCCGGTAGCATCAATGGTTTCCTTCCCATCGATCTTGGTCTCGGTGATTTCGACAATCTTGCCGCCCTTCACGCCGACATTGCGGACCGCATCCAATCCGCTTTCGGGGTCCATGACCCGCCCGTTAAGGATGACCAGGTCGTAGGTCTCCGCGGTTCCGGCCGGAGAAGACGCGATGATGGCCAGTATAGTGGCAACTAATATTCCGGCGGATCTGTACATGTTCATCTCAGCATTCTTTGATTCTCGCCTTTTGGCTGGGGCAGGTTAGGTCTGCATAACGTCGGGGCCAGATGCCGGTTGAGGTGATTTGCTCATTGGCGCGCGGTGCGCCTGATACTGCGCAATGACCCAACGCATCACCGGCCGGTCGCCCCACCGCTCAGAGTCGGCAACGAGAGCATCGGGAAGCGACATGTTATGATAGGTCGGCATTTCCTTGGGTCGGGCAAAAGGCGCTAGAAGGCTAGCCACGGTGATGTCCGCTCTGCTAAAGCGGTCTCCGGTAAGGTAGGGACGACCGTCGGCGAGCATGCTGTCGAGCCAACACAGCTCGGCTTCCAGTTTCGCACGGCTCTCTGCTGCGGCTCCTGACGTGATGTCATACATCCGCAGCATGACCTGCCGTGATACCGGCCACATCATATTGCCGAGGAGACGGTGTGAAGGTGAGGTATTGGAGAAGAGCGCGGGTTTCGCCAGATGCGGAAGTCGCGGAAGCATCTCGGCGTAGGCTAGGCGGCGCACATGAATCCCGATGACGTCATCCGCGCGCTGTTCGATTTCGAGAGCGTTAGTCGCAGTTAACCGTCGAGAATCACCGTGTGGCCTTTGATCAGCCCAATCGATGATTAGGCTGCTTCCTTGAACGACCGTGTCGCCGTCCAACACAATGGGCAGGGCGGTGCCCTTCGCACCACAGCGCTTTGCAAAAACTTGATGTAAGCCCGGTGGCCAACTGATCTCTTCGTAATCAATGCCGTACCAGTCGAGCGCCCATCGCGCCTTCTCGCAGAAGTGCGAAATCCCGAATGTAACGAGTTGTAGCCTGGCCTCGGTCATCTGCTCCTCACCCAGCACGAGGAATGGGCCACCAGGGCATGTATGCGCCTGACGAACGAATTACATCATCCGAAAGGATGACGGCAGCGAGACAGAAATAGTCTCTTAATGATCTCACGCGCTGCAATGACTTTGTGAAGAGGTAAGAGGAGGCGATGCTGGGTCGTAAGATGCCGGGCATGAACTAGGGACGTTGTTGAGCAGAACAACAGTGTCGGACATAGGAAGCCTCGTCGACGACGAGCATCTTTGTGACTGGTCATGGCAGGGCCGACAACGTCTGAAAAGCGGCGTGCCGTCGCAAGGCGACACGCCATCTCTCGCAGTGAAAACTGGATCGCAATCCGACAACCCATCATCAGAGAAACTTGTTCTGCGCCCGGCTAAAATCGCACCGACACGAAGGAATAGGAGCATCAAATGAAAAGGCTAAGATCGTTACTAATCCTGACACTTTTGTTGCCCGCCACAATGCTTGTAAGCAGCGCTTCATACGCGGGAGGCAAACTCGAAGCGACTATCTTTTCCTATGACGGCAACGACTTTGTTCGAACCGAAACCACCTTGATCGCAGAAGGAGAAACCGCTGCCAATACCAAACTTGACCGTGATGGCGCAGTCTACAAAGCCTTGGTCAATAAGCGCTCTCACATTGGATCATCGACTCTTTTTGGTCGAGACTACCAAGCGCGGTACGCACCGCTCATCGGTGAAGACGGCCAATTAATCGGCGCAGTGTTTGTGGGTGTTCCGAAATAGTCGACACTGCCAGCGCGCCAGGGACGCTGTCAGCGCAATCTGGGGGCAATGACTTCTGCGTTGGGCCTTGCGCGAACGGCAAGCTCCGTCAGCCTTCTTTTCTCCCTGCGGCGGGGCCCCCTTGTTAAATGCCCCAAGGGCAAGGGCGACCCGGCGACGGTCATTGATACGAACTGGATCATCGGGCTTGGCAAGATCGGGTTGGTCGACCAGATGACGCACAACGTTCTGAAGCGGGTGACCTCATAGTCAGCCGCCTTGGTCTCACCAACATGTAGTTGCGAGGGTTTGAAGCGGCCCTACAAAGGGCCGCTTTTTCATCCGTGGCCATGTCCGCTTTACCCCCAAAAGCAGACATTTTCCGAGGCAGCGTGCATGTCCGCTAAGTGCCAAAAGCAGACATAAGATCGAGAGGGCGGCGGCAGGTAGACGGTCCTATGCCGCTAGCATCCACTTACCCAAAACATAACCAAACGCAACGGCATCGTTGTGGTTCTTGGCTGCTTTCTCAAGGTTCTCCCTGGCCTCAATCGTAGGAAGACCATGCGAAGTCTCAATCAGTTCAAATCCACTAAGCAGCAACACCTTCTTGTCACCGAGATCTATCATTGGAAAGGACATAGTTTTCTCCGCGTCATAGATCACCATTTCCAGCTGCAACGGCGAATAAGGTTGCGTTGCGCCGATTACCCACAGGTGGTCAATTGGATCCTGCTGTCGCCGCGCACTCACGTGTCGTTTTGGTCAGCCTTGGGGATACACGTTGAGGGTGATTGGCGATCCGTCACGAAGCGTCGATCTTCGCTTTAGCGCTTTTTCGATGTCCGTGTCACAGCAGTTGGCATGGCCGATACGGTTGATGCAGCTTTCTCGCCGACCTTCATTGAGAGGCTCACCCAATCATTCCATTGCTTCATCATCCGCCCAATGTGGTCTTGAACGAAACTAGCTTGGATGCTTTGGACTTCGGACAGCGTCCTCGCCTTCGTCACTGCCTCGACCGTATCCAAGGTGGCGTCGAAGTTCGCAGTCACGTTGCGCATGACCTGATCACCGAAGGCCTTCGTCGCATTGGTCTGAACGATGGCAGCATCGTTGAGGCTCGAAGAGATCGCATCCCAGGAGGTGCGGGTGTTTTTCAGGCCTTCCTCGAACATTTCCATGACCTCCTCGGGCACCTGGATCTGGGCACCACGGATCATGTCGTTTAGCGGCTTTGCTAACTGCTCGTTCACGGTCAACTCCTTGGACTGGAACTAAGAGGGAAAAACACTTGACCACCCTTCGCACATCGATGTGACAGGCCGGATACATGCGCGGAGCACAGCGTCTTTTCGATTAGCTGGTAAGCGTCACCGCCACGATCTCTAATTCATGGGCAAAATTATCTACACTTATTATTTCTGATGGCATCAATCAGATCGCCTTATA
>JAUVPN010000282.1 GCA_030598645.1 Hyphomicrobium sp.
AATTGCGCACCGCGGGCTGCACACGCCTGCAAACGGCATGGTCGAGAATTCGGCCGCAGCTTTCGACGCGGCAATTTCCAAGGGCTACGGTGTCGAGGCCGACGTTCGGCCGTCAGCTTGCAGCACACCCATGATTTTCCACGACGACACACTAGAACGGCTTATCGAAGGCCGCGATGCTGTGCGTGCGCACGACGCCGCAACACTCAAGAGTTTCAAATACCGCGGCAATCCATCCCCAATGATTGACTTTGCTGAGCTTTTAGAACTCGTGGATGGGCGCGAGCCGGTTCTGGCCGAAATCAAGAGCGATTGGGAACCGCCTGACCTCCCCTTTTTGCAATCCATCTCTAAGCTCGCATCCAGCTACCAAGGACCGCTTGCGCTCATGTCCTATGATCCAGACGTGATCGCCGCCGTGAAGGAGCTGGCGCCGCAGATCCCGCGCGGCATCGTGTCGGGGTTGTATGAAGTGCTGGACCATTGGCGCGGCCGTCTTGAGCAAGAGCGCGCCTTCCGCCTTAGCCATTTGCTTGAATCGCGCGACGCCGCGCCCGATTTCTATGCCTATCATGTGGAGTCGCTGCCAACCCCCGTCACGCGATACGCCCGTGAAATTGTGGGGGTACCCTTTTTTGCCTGGACGGTGAGGACGCCAGAGGAGCGCAAAATCGCCGACCGCTGGGCCGATGCGCCGATCTTCGAGGACTACGAGCCCTAACGGTGACGAATTTCCTGGCTGTGTCTCACAGATGAAATAGTGCAGAGTTTTCCGATGAGTGCACGCGGGAAAGAGGAGCCGAAAGCGGTCGCACGGGTCGTGCCGCGCATCGGCGACATTGAGGCGAGTGCGTGGGATGCGTGCGCCAATCCCGACCTCACCGCCTATGACCCCTTCGTTTCACATGCATTTCTCAACGCTTTGGAGGAATCTGGCACCGTCGGCGGGCGCGACACCGGCTGGCTGCCCCACCACATTACGGTCGAAGGTGGTGCTGGGCAGGTCTGCGCTTGCATGCCCTGCTACATCAAGCTCGACAGCACTGGTGAGTACGTGTTCGATTATGCTTGGGCTGAGGCCTATGAGCAGGCAGGCGGGCGCTACTACCCCAAGCTACAAGCGGCCGTTCCGTTTACGCCCGTGCCGGGCCGCCGCCTCCTTGTACAACCCGGTCCCGAAGCGGAGGCCAGCGAAGTGCTGCTTGCCGCAGCGGCCGTCGAACTTTCAAAACGCCTTGGTGCTTCGTCCCTGCACGTCACTTTCCTCACTCAAGGCGAATGGCGCCGCCTTGCCGATCTCAATTTCCTGCGGCGGACCGATCAGCAGTTCCACTGGCATAATGAGGGTTACAACACGTTTGATGACTTCCTTGCACAGTTGTCGTCGCGCAAGCGCAAGACCATTCGCAAGGAGCGCGCAGAGGCTCTGAGCCACGGTCTGTCTATTGAGAGGCTTTCCGGTGCTGATATTAAGGAAGCGCATTGGGATGCTTTCTATGACTTCTACATGGATACCGGCGGCCGCAAATGGGGACGTCCCTATCTTAATCGCCACTTCTTTTCACTTCTGGGCGAAACCATGGGCACACGTTGCCTGCTCATCATGGCAAAGCGCCAAGGCCACTACGTTGCCGGCGCCCTGAATGTGTTGGGCGGCGAATGTCTCTACGGCCGCTACTGGGGTGCTATTGAGCATCATCCCTGCCTGCATTTCGAGATCTGCTACTATCAGGCGGTCGACTACGCACTCGAGACCAGATTGGCACGCGTAGAAGCAGGAGCCCAAGGCGAGCACAAACTGATGCGCGGCTATCGGCCGGTGACGACCTATTCGGCCCATTGGATCCAGGATGCCCGTCTGAGCAGCGCGATAGCGTGCTATCTCGATGATGAACGCCTTGCAGTGGCTGAGACAATGGCCTTTCTCACAACGTGCGGACCTTATCGCAAGGATCGCTCGGCTGACGTGCACTAACGCGAACCCCTGCTTGACGTGTGCGTTAGCGCGCCCTTTAACAGGCAGCACGGCTTCAGGAGAGAAACCGCATGGCGTATGACCCCAACAATATCTTCGCCAAGATTCTACGTGGCGAGATTCCGTCCCATAAGGTCTATGAAGATGCCGATGCCCTCGTTATCATGGACGCGATGCCGCAGTCGCCGGGGCACACGCTCATTATCCCCAAGGCCCCCTCGCGCAACCTTCTTGACGCCGATCCAGAAATGCTGGCGCGGCTGGCGCCGCTCATCCAGAAGATGATGCGCGCGGTCAAAGAAGCTTTCGCGGCCGACGGCGTGACGCTGGTGCAGTTCAACGAACCGGCCAGCGGTCAGACCGTGTTCCATCTCCACTTTCACGTGATACCAAGGATCGAAGGCACACCACTCAAACCGCATACGGGCGCGATGGAAGAAACTGACGTCTTAGCCGCTAACGCAGAAAAAGTTCGCAAGGTGCTTGCAGCGTGACAAAGGTCCTCGTCATCGGCGCGAGCCGTGGCATTGGCCTGGAAACTGTCAAGGCTCTGCTCGCAAAGGGCTATGAAGTGCGCGCGTTCGCACGCTCGGCCACAGCGATCCCTCTTGATCATGAGCGGTTGGAAAAAGTCGATGGCGACGCGCTCGACAGGCGTGACATCGACCGCGCACTAGACGGGGTCGAGGCCGTCATCCAATGTCTCGGAGTTTCGTTCGGACCCGAAACAGTTCTCAAGGGAACGACCCTCTTCTCCCAGTCCTCGCGCGTCCTGGTCGATGCCATGCAAGCCAATGGCGTCAAGCGGCTGATTGCGGTCACGGGGCTCGGCGCAGGCGATAGCCGCGGCCACGCCGGCCTCTTTTACAATGCGCTGCTCTTCCCGCTGGTGCTAAAGCGCGTCTACGACGACAAGGACATCGAAGAGCAAATCGTGCGCGCAAGCGGACTCAACTGGACCATCGTCCGTCCCGGCCTTTTGACGAGCGGCGCAGCGACAGGGCGCTATCAAGCCCTCACCGACCCCAAGTCATGGCGTGCGGGATCGATCTCCCGCAGCGACGTTGGCGAATTCCTTGTCCGTCAAGTGGAGGAGCGAAACTTCATTGGCCAAACACCGGTCTTGATCGACTAGAAGAAGATAGCGTCGAAGCAAGATACCGACTAACAGCGCCTCATCAGCGGTCTTTGCGCCGCGGCACATTTGGCACTGCTCCACCGGCCCCACCGGATGACTTTGAACTGCGCTCTTTTTTCTCCTTCGGGCCGGGCAGCGCTTTGCGCTGAGCCGCTCCGACGAGCATCGGCTTGGACTTCGTTACCCGTTCGTCTTCGTCATCCTCGCTCTTAAGCTTGGCCCGCTTGGGATCGGCAGCCAAGTACTCGAAAGCGAGCT
>JAUVPN010000078.1 GCA_030598645.1 Hyphomicrobium sp.
CGTGCCAATCGAAAGCATGCCGGAGGTGCTGCAGACTCTATCGCTGTTCAGTCCTCTGCGGCACTACCTGGAGGCCCTTCTTGGGTTGTTTTTCAAAGGCTCGGGCTTGACGGAAATCCAGAGCCAAATTTTTGCGCTTCTTGCCATCGGTGCTCCACTGTTTGCGATGGCAGGATGGATCTTCAGGCGAGAGTGGGCTTAGCGGGACAGAGACCGGCGATAAGGTCATCCCCGGAGCTGGTGGGCGGTATGCGAGTGAACGGCGACGATGTCCGCTTTTGGTCAAAAGCAGACATTCGGGAGTGCGTCAGGGATGTCCGCTAAGTGCCAAAAGCGGACATTCTCAGGCGCGGGTTCGTGTCCACTTTGTGGAATGCAACGTTTGAGCGTGTATCAGCGTCGTGGCCAAAGCACCATGCCGTTGATCAAGGCTTTTGCACTACCAGCGCCCAGTTGGATGTCGGGGCCTTCCAAAAGAATGCCTTGGCCTCCAACAATTCGAAGCGCCTTGAAAGGAACCCCAGTTTTATCCGCGTCGACAACGACGCACACTTGCGGTTGCCAGCAGTCGAAGGACACCGCGATGCCCGGACCTTCGTGATTGCGCTCCCAGAGAAACACGCCGATGCAATCTTCAATAGTGCGGATGACGGCGCCGTCCTTGAACATGTGCAGTTGATTGATCGAGATCTTGTTGGGCGGGAATATCTCAATCTCGAGTGCGATCTGGTTCGGCTGACTGGAGATGCGAAGCTTGCGTCCCTCTAGAACACAGTCGGTCATCGGCGACGGCAGCGTCCATTCGTTGCGGTCGATCTCGAAGATTTTCTCGCCAGCGGAATTGTAGAACGAGCCCGACAGCAGCGGCGGGGTGCCGGAATCTTCGGGCCGGTCGAATGCCAAGATGACCTCGCCATTGACGCGAAAGATCTCGCTTGGCGCATAGAAGGTGCTGGAGCCGATGGCTACTTCGCATTGGCGCCCGGCTGACAGGTCGAACTCGGACCAGGGCGGCAGAACAGCGGCATCTGACTGCACGTGCTCATAGGCCTGCTTGACAGTTTGCTTTGACAATTGACCGCGCGTGACTCGATCGTGGCAGGAGCCGCAGAGAAGGCAGATAGCGTCTGGTTCATGGCTGTGGGCATCAGCGAACTCGGGGTCGATGTGCTCGTACTGGTAGACGGCATTGCGGCACCGCACACAGCCGAACTTGCTCAGCCTGCGCACCTCCGCCTTGACGTTGGCGGGGATGTGCCTCGAAAGACCGTGTCTGTTGTAGTTCATATTGACCTTGGCCTCGGAACACCCGGCTTTCGCGCGTGTCCAAGAATCCATGTGTGGTGCGACAGCGCAAGAATGACTGTCGTCTGCGGCCAGATCCAGCCGTCCCCGCTCATATCGCTCAGGGGTATAACACGGGCATAAGAAGTGATGTTAGACGCTGCCGCTTAGCTTACCCAGCTATCAACGAGCTGTATTTATCAAACTCAGTTCAGTAGCGATCGGTCGAGCGTATCAACAAGCGCCATTCTCAAGAGAACCGCCGACGAAACTTCGCCGGCGGTTCTTTGCAGTTCGGGCGATGGTTTCCCTGGCCATGACACAAGAATGCAGAAGGAACGCTACGCTCTGCGCCGTACGCCACCGTCGAGTGTAGCAGTGGCATACAAAATCGCGCCCCGCGATCTAACGACATTCTACCACAGACGATCGTGCAAGGACTGCGCTAGACGCTCCGTGTCCGTAATTACGCTCTGCGTCGGCGACGTCTCGTACAATGTCCCTCAAGGCGCAATTCCCATTGCGCTGACGTTCGGTCGCCAAGAGCGGCCACCTTAAGGAGCAGCGCATGATGACCCATGCGAACATGAGGGATATATCGAGTGTTTCAGGACAATCAGGGCCCGGCGTCCGGTACGGGCAGCCCTCCAGTTGCAACAACAACTGGCGATGGTGAAGTTCCGCCGATCGCAGATAGCCACTGCGTGCTCGGCATCGTGCGCACCGCGAGTGACGGGGACTTTCAGAAGAAGTACCGGCGCATCAATCCGGCGCACGCTGCCGGGGTCTGGCCATCTCGGAACAAGGCTCTTGGCGATCGATGGGAGCATTGGCGCGACGAAAAGCTCACGCTTCCGAGTAGACACCGGTACGAGGAGTGCGTTGTCCGTGACCACGTGGCGCTCGCGGGGCAATTAAACGAGCTCGCCCCCAACCGTTTTGCTTCCCTGGTCGTCGGTCGGCTGAAACCAGAGCTGCAAACCGGCAACAGCATCTCCGCTGCGCAAACGGCCAACTACGACGACGTCCCCAGCAAATGGCTGATCTTTGACTACGATGACGTTGTCACTACTGAGATCGACCCTGGCTCTGACCTTGACGAAGTGCTGTGCAGCCGCGATGCGTTCGAGGCGTTTTCCGATAAGCTGATCACCAAGACGCTCCCACCCGAGTTTCAACGTGTCAGCTACGTGGCTTCCGTCACGAGCAGCACAGGCTTCGTCGGCGCCGAGCGCATCAATTTGCGACTGTTCTTCAGGCTCGCAGAGCCACTATGCCTTGCTGACCAACGAAACAGCGTTGAGCGTTTGAATGCGCTCATGCAAGATCGGGGATTACCAAAATATCTCGACGCATCGATCTATGGCGCCGGGCATTTGATCTTCACCGCGCTGCCTGAGGCAAGCGTGCATCTGATGCACGAGGGAAACGTTCGCCAGGGCGTTGTCAAAGGGCGCCTTTTTCGGGAGGCAATTGCGGTCGAGCGGGATGACGACGACGTTGAGATTCCCGCAGCCTATTTGCAGCCGTTGCATGCGGTCTCGGCTCGCGATTCGCACGATGGCCTGCGGAAGAGTCTCGCCGTTTCCGAGGGGAGCCAATTCGCCCCAGGGAAGGGGTGGGAGTTCTATCTCAGCCAATTACGCGAGGGGCACGTCAATCGTTCCCTCTATCAGGCGGCGGCCTCGTATTGCAGGTTGACCCCTCGCGAGGAATGGGACGCGGCGTTCCTGCTCTCGCGATTTCATTGGTGGGCCGAACAGAAGAACCTGAATGTCAAGAAGGACGCGCAGCGCACCGGCTACTTCACAATCCAATGGATCGACAAGGAATTCCAGCGGTGCGAGGCGAAGGGGTATACAAAAGAGAATGCTGGGCGGCTTGGGCGGGTGGTCGATGCGCCCCCACGGCCAGAAGGGCTGGAAGTCGGCGATGTCCGCACGAAGATCAAGGTCGCGGCGGAAGAGTCTGGCGCCAAAGCGATTGCATATGAAGAGGGTGACGGGGTTCTGACGCCGCACGCGCTTTTCAAGACACCCGCAGGTTCGGGAAAGACCCACGCCGCCGTTGCGGCCCTCGATGCCGAGACCCTTGCCAACCAGCGCGTCTTTTATCTCGCGCCGACGCGCGATCTCGGCGGCGAGACCGTGCGCATGTTGCAGGAGAGATTGCCAGACGCAAGCCTGGCCCGGCAACATCACGGTCGAGACTTTCTGTGCGAGAGGGCCATCGCCGAGGCGAACAATCCGGACAAGGCCAAGCAATATAGAAAGCTTGCGATCGAGGTAGAGCGGGCTGGCCTGCAGCCGCTGAAGGTTGTTTGCCCGGGCTGCCCTCTTTATGACGTGTGCGGCGCCCCTCAGCAGGCGCTGGATGATGGTCCCGGGTTTATTGGCCTTCAGCATGCGCACGCCACGACAAGCTTACGCCGGCTGAAGCCGGACTCCGCAAAGGCGCCGGCCTTTTCGATTGTCGACGAGGACCTCATCAGGTCTCTATTGGCTGCGGATGAAGACGAGACCAACCAGCCGGTTGCGTCTCTCAGGCCCAAAGGCGACTTCGGTATTATCGGGTCGGCGGAGGGGACACGCGTCGGTGCGACGACCGATTTCAGAGCGGCCCGAGACCAATTGTGCCAGATGCTCGAGGCTGACACGGGCCCCCCAAAGCGGGTCGAGCTCGCATGGTTCTCCGAGAACATGACGATTACACAACCCGATGGAGTGTTCGAATTTAAACGCAGAACAAAGCTCGCCATCGAGAGCGAATGGCACCATCAAAGCTGGCTGGTGAGCGAATATCGCAAAACGACCGACGACGAGGAGAGCACGTCGGCGGCCAAGAACAAGGCGCGCAAGCGCCAAAGTGCGGGGCGTCGCGAACGCAACAAGAGGCGCAAAGGCATTAAAGAGGCGCTTCGAGCGTCGCGGTTTGCTCTCGAGATCTACCGCGCCATCGATGAAAATCTCGAGATCGCTGCGCGAGACGAGATGCTTGGCCTTTTTCGTCGGCAGGAGCAGGGCGAGCCCTGGGTTTACTGCCATCCGCGAAAGCAGCTTCCCGCAGTTCTAAGAGACGGCCCAGTCCAGTGGCTTGACGGCACCGCCAGCTCCGCACTCTTTCGTTCAATGCTGCGAGGAGCAGACGTCGAGATCACGGAGTACGACTGGCCCATGAAGCTGGGCGCCTACCAGCTAGTGCAATACGCCGACAGGCCTTTTTCGCAGCGCATGCTCACGGAGGCCGAGGGCAAGAACGCGAACGCGAATATTCGAAAGATCCATCAATTCATTCTTTCGAAGGCCTACGATCCAGCCCTGAAATCCCGCGAGCATAAATGTACCGTTGATGGCGTCAAAAAGGATCTCGTCGTCATCTGTCAAAAGTCCGTAAAGAAAAAGCTCAACAAGCTTGGATTGCCCCTGAACGTCGCCACTGCGCACTTCAACAACCTGCGCGGCTTAAATCGCTTTCGCGAGGTGCCTTGCGGCATCATCATCGGCCGGCCCGAGCCGAAGGCCATTCAAGCGGAAGCGCTAGCTGGAGCGTGGTTCCGGAACGATCCGAACGTTATTTCTCTGTCTCGGATGGCGGACTGGGTTGCCACGCACGGCAACGACGCGCGCTACAAGGGTGAGCGCGTGTTGCGCATGGCAGATGGCACGGCAGTGGCCATCCCTTGCGAGGCGCACCCCGACGAGCATGTTGAGGCGATGCGAGAGCATCTCGTCAATAACGAGGTACGCCAGGCCATTGCGCGTCTTCGGCTGTATGACCGCACCGAGGCGAATGCCGCCGAAATTTACGTGTTTGGTGACGTGGACACCAGATTGCCCGTGCACGAGCTGCGGCGCTGGGAAGAGGCGGATCTCTCTGTAGTCGACGTGATGGCCGCGGCGGGGGTCGTCTTCACCAGCGCTGGGAGCGCCCAAAAGGCCTATCCGGAGGCATTCAGTAGGTTGGCGCCGCGGACGGCCAAAGCCGCGCTGGCGGTTTTACGGGCCGACCAAAAGTGCAAGGTCCCTATAAAGAAAGTCTATATAGGGAGTCTGCACAATTGCCCCCCTCCCGACTGGCGCGTCGTGAAGTTCCGGCCCCTCGGTAAGACCCGCGACGGTCGGCGCGCCTATGCTCAAACGGCACTCATGGATTGCGCACGCCATCCGGACCCAGGCAAGGCGCTGGAGGCGGCCCTGGGTTGTGCCGTGGAATGGTGGGGGGCTGAGGACACGCGAAAGGACGCAGAAGGCTGCCCGGCCGCTCCAGCAAGACCAAGAGCGGAGTGTCTCGCATCAAGCAAGCGGCGGGGCCGCCCTAGGACCTCAGCATCCAAAGGGAGCCGTGGCCGGTCTCAAGTCAGACGATGTCCGTCCGCTTTGGCGTCCGGCAACGACGGGCAAGCGCCTTCGCCAACCGAGCGCGCTTCTTCAGCGAAATGACGTTTGCGTCGTCTTCGTCAGCCCCCAAGCGGGGCGAAGCGCGCCTTTGACAGATCATCACTACTGACAAGGTTTTGTTATCGAACGATAGACGCCAAGGCTCTTTTCTGTTTTGTGAGCGCCTCTTTTTTGAAGAGCGCCCCCGTGGCCAATTCTCCGGCATTTTATGCCAAGACGGCGCGGCAACGCTTTCTTCAGAACGGTTCCCTCTCGCCGAGGCAAGCAAGAAGACACTCGTGAGCCTGCGGTGGCTTGATGGCGGTGATCCGGACAAAAAGTGGCGTGCGTTGTAATAGTCTCTGTTAGCATGGAGTGCTAGCTAGCGTCGTGTTTGTCGGTAATGATCTTTTCGAGCCGGAGGCGCAGGCATCGCGGGCTGCGCGTTTTCCTCGGACTGCAAGCGCGTGTGATTCGCGACGTCGATGCCGCCGAGCGCTCCTTGATCTGTAAACAGCGCACAATTTATCGATCTGATCTGTCGACAATGCACGAGCTTGAGATCCGATCTGTAAAAAGCACGCTAACATGCTGATATAGATAGAAAATTATTAGTTTTTCGATGTTCACTATGGTAGTATCTGACGTCAACAAATTTGGTTTGAACGATCTCTGGGGGAATTCTCGTGACCCGTCTTTTGACCAGGAAGCAGGTCGCTGAGTTATTAGCCTGTCGACCTGGGCAGGTGCGGCATCTGGGCTTGAGGGGGCTTTATCTGTTTCCGTCGCGCCGACGTGAAATGCGTTATCGCCTCGAGGACGTTAACGCATTTATAGCTGAGAGGAGACCATGTCAGTCTATCTGCGAAAAAGCGCATCGTCGCCATACTACTACTACGACTTCGAACTCAAGGGGCGGCGCTTTCAAGGCAGCACTGGCTTCAAATCCCGTCGAGCGGCCGAAGCGCATGAAAGAGGGCAGCGCACTAAGGCCGCAGAAGAAATCAAGCGCGGCCTAGCCCACCCGGCCGACAACAACACCGTCGACGAAGTTTTTGCGCGTTATTGGGAAGCTTATGGTCACAAGCTCGATTGGGCACCAAGCCTTGTCACCCACATGAATGACGCGCTCGAAGTCCTCGGCGCCGGCACGCCGGTTCAAACCATCACGAATAAGGACATTGCGGCGGTTCTCGATGCCTACGCCGAGACCGGCGTCAGCAATGCGACCATCAACCTCCGCCTGGCGGCGATGCGCCAGATATTCAACAAGGCGCGGGACGTGTGGGAGATCGAGACTGGGCGGATTGACTGGAAACGTCACAAGCGGGCGGGCTCCGATCCGCGCGTGCGCCACATTACGGCGGAGCAGGCGAAGGGAGTCATCCGCCGACTACCACAGCACATCCAGCTTATGGTTGCGTGGTCACTCACAACCGGCTGCCGCCTTGGCGAGACAGACAGTCTTCGTTGGTCGCGCATAAATTGGGATACGCATATCGCGGAAGTCGAGACGAAGGGCCGGGGAAAGAAGACGCGTTACATTAACCTCGGCCCCGATGCGCTGACGATCCTCGAACTGTGCGACCCGAGCCGAGAGTACGTCTTCGACAACAAGAATCGCCGCAAGCACTGGGAGCGCGCCGTGCGAGAGGCCGGCCTCGAGGATTTCCGCTGGCACGACCTACGCCACACATTTGCAACGTGGCTCGGCCAGGCCGGCGCCGGGTTACAGGTAGTACAGAAGGCGCTGGGCCACACGAAGATCGACACAACTATGAAGTACCTTCATGTGATCCGCTCCGACGTAGAGAGCGCCGTGTCGAAGCTGCCGACAATGATGGAGGGGACCGTTGTGCCACTCAAAGCAGTCGAGCGAAAATAGTCCCTGCATTTTTCCCTGCATCGTGTAACAACGATGTCTTCAATGTACTGATTTTTATATGATTTTTCGAAAAGGCTCAGAAGATTAGGAATCTGATGCTCTATCCTACTGAGCTACGGGGCCTTGAAATAACAATCTGAATAATAATACTGAAT
Source organism: Hyphomicrobium sp. (assembly GCA_030598645.1). Next base: position 7,701 of record JAUVPN010000078.1, read on the forward strand.
CGCACCACCCCCACGATATCGACTCTTGGGTGCTTGGTCGTGTGAGTGGCAAACACGTCTAAAACCAAAATAAGAAACGCCCGGCGTCAAGAAACGCCGGGCGGTGTTGATTAGCTTTGAAACGCCATCTTACGTTGCGCTCGTCATGCAGCCCTACTCTCGTCACCGTTGCCTGCTGCATCAGCGGCATCGGCAGCCTCGGCAGCCAACCGACGTCCACGGGCGCTCTTAGACAGAATTTCTGTAATGCGCTGTACTGCGCCGCGCTCGTCCAGCTTTTCGATAACAGCAATCTCACGCGCCATACGATCCAGTGCGTCTTCGTACAGCTGGCGCTCCGAATATGACTGTTCGGGCTGTGCATCCGAACGGAAGAGATCTCGCACCACCTCGGCAATCGAAACCAGATCGCCCGAGTTGATCTTCGCGACATACTCTTGCGCACGTCGACTCCACATCGTGCGTTTCACGCGAGCGCGGCCTTTCAAGGTGTCCATGGCCTTCTTGACAACGCCGTCCTCGGAGAGCTTCCGCATGCCAACACTCTCTAGCTTACCGGTGGGCACCCGCAGCGTCAGCTTCTCCTTATCGAAGGTGATGACGAAGAGTTCGAGCGAAATGCCAGCGATCTCCTGCTCCTCGATACCGGTAATGCGGCCCACACCGTGTGCGGGATAGACGACAAAATCGTTGGCCTTGAAACCATGGCGCTGGTTCACGGGCTTCCTCTTCGCCGCCATCAACTGGCGTGCAACTGCCGCCTTCTCTGCAATCGACTTAGGTGTTGCCGCTTTAATCGTCGGTGCCGCTACGGACGCGGTAATTTTCTGCGCAGCTGGCTTCACCTCTGCAGCAACGGCACGGGCCGGAGTAGCGCGCGGAGTTGCCTTGGTCGCCGCAGCGGCAGGCTTCTTGCCTGTTGCTTTCACAGCGCTGCTAGTAGCAGTGGTCCTGCTGCGCGCCGTCTTCGAAGGCGCCTTGACTGAAGCGGCCGTTCCCGAAGTCTTTCTTGCAGACGGCTTCTTCGTTTTGGCAACAGAGGCCGCCTTTGCGACGGTTTTTCTAGCTGCTGGCTTGGCGACGGTTTTGCTCGCTGCTGGCTTGGCTACCCCACGACCCGGCTTCTTGGCTGAGGCCGTCGTCTTGCGGGCAGCCTTCTTGCCGGTGGAACCGGCAGTCTTGGCCGACCGGCCTTTAGCGGGTAACTTTTTCTTCTGAGCCATTAGGGACGTCTCACTTTCTCGTCTGGAACTATATAACTAGGAACTCGGGACAGCCGCGCAAGAACCCAGCGCGGCAGAGGAGTCCCCGCCGCTCCGGGAGCCTATTCATCGGGCACGTGCACCCCTGCCGGGAGCATCGCGATCCTGTTGTGTAGCTTGAGCTTCTGTTGAAGCCACTCACCCTCGGCCCGCAAGCGGCCCGATTATTGCTCGTACAACCGATGAGTGGGCACTGTTTGTTCACTCCTATTCACACTTCGTGCCCATTTTCATGGGCTAAGTATGTCAAGGATAGCACAAACTTCCTCGAAAATGAAGGGCGACGCCCGCGCAGGATGCGTGCCCGCTTAACGAAGACGCGTAACTGGCCGACGCTTCAACAAAGATCGCCACCAAGTGCCGCAACCAAATAACCGAACCTTGAAGGCACGGCAATCAGTCCCCCTCTCCCGGGTTCGACGAGAAGTACTTCC
>JAUVPN010000238.1 GCA_030598645.1 Hyphomicrobium sp.
CATTGTTCTATAATCAAGTCACCGGACACTATCGTTATTCTGGCCCGGCTCGGCAGCAAAAGGCCTCTGCATCGAAGTCCTTGCCTCTTAGTTCGCGTCCGATGCGCAAGCCAGCCACAGTTCTAAGCGCGCGCTAAGACCCAAATTACCTCAGTCATGAACGGTTGGTGCGTGCCGCGTGCCGGCCTCAACTCCATGTTTTGATCGTCTCACTTTCAAGGGTTGTTGCCGAATGGCAAATCGAGCACCATCGGGCGCGGTCGCTCTAGAGGTTCAACGACAAATAATGCTGCCACTCGCTCGCTTCGGCGTCATCTTAATGGGTACGGTATCAATTATCTCGGGGTCTTCGCTATTCGCTTCGCGAATAGAGGCCACGCCAGCTGGGGTGGCCCACCAAGGCGTGCAGTTGACCGACAATGGCGCCAACCTCGTCTGGGCGGCGCGTGCGCAGACTTGGATTCCAACCATCTACAATCCAGGCTACCGCCAGATCCCCTATCCCGATGGAGACATACCTTGGTATTTCGGGGTGTGCACCGATGTAATTGTGCGCGCCTATCGCTGGCTAGGCATTGATCTGCAAGTGGAGGTACATAAGGCGGGCGTAGGCTCGGGTGACACCAATATCGATCACCGCCGCGTCTCGGTGTTGCGCAAATTCTTCGCGCAAAAGGGCAGTTCGCTTCCCATCTCCAGCAATCCGGATGACTACATGCCCGGCGATATCGTAACCTACTACGTCCCCACGGCCTGGTTCTCGAAGGCGCACATCGCTATCGTTTCAGACGTCAAGGCGACAGGCGGCGTGCCGCTCATCATTCACAATCGCGGTTTCGGCGTGCAGGAAGAGAACCGACTTTTCGCGGAAAAGATCACCGGGCACTACCGCTACCTGCCCTGAAGCGCCGCGGCGCCGGCTGGCGACTAAGCTATGCGCTCATATCGCAACCCACGTCGGAAGCGGGTTTGCTTATGCCACGCGCGAATGATCGCGGTTAGACCATGGTAAGCACTTCGTTAACAATTGTCTGGAAAAATTATGAAACAACGGTGGACTGATTCGCATCCGTTTCAGTTTCCCAAAGAAAATAGATTTGCCTGTTAATTCTTTAAGACAGGACGATATCGAATGAATTACGGATTCGAATCCAAGCCAAACTTTGGGGAAAATGATTCATATATTGATTGGCAGAGCTCTGAGCCAATAAGGTTTGGCGCGAAAATTAGGACTTTCTTAAATAAGGCAATTCTTGATTTCTGGAACAATAAAATTACATCCTACAGGAGCTGGATTTTCGATTGTTCCGCCGCGGAGCGGCGGGCTGAGAGCCCAGTCTATCAGGAGTGCGCGCCTCTTTCGCGCTCGGACCATTTGGTTCGCGCGGCTGGAGTGATTGAAGCCGGCGTGGCCAACTTTGGCCGAGTGCGGGGTTGTCAAAGGGCTGCCGCCCGCCAGTTGAATGCGGCAGACTATGCGCTCCAAGATCTATTGTCTGAGCTGGCAATGGCGATACCTAAAATGAACGTGAAGCCGGTGCAGCAAGCCGTGCCCGTCGCGGTCTCTCAGCCGCTTATTGCTGAACCTGAGTCCGTCGTGACGGAAGAGGACGGCGCGCTCGCCGCCTAAACCGTGTGCCATGATCTATTGAACTGACGACAGCTGAGCGCCGTAGAACGAGCGCGGAGCCGGGTCGATGACGGTTGCGCCGAATGTCTGTACTTCGAGCACTGCCAGGCCGCGCTCGCTCAGCCCGTTTGGTTTCAGGCGTACAACGCCATCGACACCGGCAAAGCCGTTCTTGCGAGTCAAATTGCCGGGTGTGAAGCGAGTGCCGGGCGGGTTCGACGACAGGCTGATGGCGAGGCTCATGGCATCATAGGCGGCGCTCGCGATACGCGGCGGCGTTGTACCAAATGTTTTGGCGAAGCGTTCCGAAAACGCGCGCCAAGCGATGGGGTCTGGGCCTGGATACCAACCGCCGACAAACGAGCTGTCGCGGCCAAGTGACGGGAAGTCCCATGCTCCCGTGCCCAACAGTTGTACACGCGACGTATCAAGGCCAGAGTATGCGATCACTGGACCTATCTGCGGAAGTGCTTCATGGCCTCCCGGAAGGAGCAGAGCATCGACCGGCGCGCCCGCGGTTGCGGCGTTTCTGATGGCTTTAACCACGCGTTTGGTTGGGCCGAGCATGCCATTGGCGCCTGACGGATATCTTTCGACAATGGCAACGGAGCCGCCCGCTCGCTCAACTGCGCGGCGGAACGCCGGCTCCACGACATTGCCATAGGCTGTATCGGGAATGAGTGCCGCGAAGCTTCGCTTTCCACGCGTGGCGGCGTAAGCCACGATGCGGCTGACCTCCTGCTCCGGCAGGATGCTCATCAGATAGACGCCGTTGCCGGCTACTTGCGTATCGTTCGAGAAGGCGACCACAGGCACGCGTGCCTGACGAGTAACGCGTGTCACGCCGACTACGGATTTCGCAAAGAGTGGGCCGAGGATGATCTCTGCGCCTTCGCGGACAGCGACATCAGCAGCAGCGCGCGCGCCTGCAGCTGTTCCACCGTCGTCCTTCGTCACAAGCTGTACCGAGGGGTCGTTTCGCTCAAAAAGCGCCAACTCGGCGGCTCGTTTCATATTCTTGGCTACGGCCGCGGTCTCACCCATGCCGCCCATCGGCAAGAGCAACGCAATCTTAACGGGAGGGCGGTTCTCGGAGCCGCCATCAGTGAGTGGCGGAACGATTGCCGCGGTGGGGGCGTCAATGGGCCCTCCGCCCGTGGAGCAGGCCGTCATCAATGCCGCGCAAACGGCGGCTGCATTGGCACGCCAAGCCGGCGCGCTGCTCCTTGCCACTCCAAAGCTCATGCGCATCAGGTGGCGCCCCCCCAAGCTCCGCCCTAAGCTGCTTGGATCCTAATGGTCTCCACAGCGGTCACAGTGTAACGATTCGATTACATTTGGTTAGACATTCCATCGGCGCGGCGAAAGTGTCACGGCGCCACTGTCACAGTTTTTCGGCGCATGAACTGTCGAAAACCTTGTCGCACCAGAAGAATGAGCAAGAGATGAGCAGCTGCGAACGCGAGACCAACGCGATTGCCACCCGCACCGTCGTTGAGATGCAGCGGCATCTCGATCAGGAACTCGCGTCGGGGCTCTATTTGGTTGCCACTCCGATTGGTAATCTTGGCGACATCACATTGCGGGCGCTGTCTGTTCTTGGCCGTGCTGATGTGATCCTTTGCGAGGATACGCGGCACAGCCGCACACTTCTAGCCCACTACAGTATCGTCACGCCGACGCGGCCTTACCATGAACACAACGCTGCCCGCGAGCGTCCACGTGTTCTGGCCGACTTGCAGAAAGGACGCCGAGTCGCGCTCATATCGGATGCAGGTACACCACTTATCTCTGATCCCGGGCTTAAGCTCGTGCGCGGCGCGCTTGAGCTCAGTCACCGTGTGGAATGCCTGCCGGGCGCGTCTGCCACACTGGCAGGGCTCTCCGTGGCCGGACTGCCGACCGATGCATTCTTTTTCGCCGGTTTCTTGCCGGCCAAGACGGCGGCCCGGCGCGCACGCATCGCCGAATTGAAAGATATCTCTTCGACGTTGGTGCTATTTGAGGCGCCTTCGCGTGTGGCAGAGACTTTGGCTGATCTCACGGCTGAACTCGGTACCCGTCCCGCGGCCATGGCGCGTGAGCTGACAAAGCTGCATGAAGAGGTGCAACGCGCGCCAATCCACGAATTGGCAGCATCGATAAGGGGCAAGGCGATCAAGGGTGAGGTAGTAATTGTCGTCGGACCGCCACAAAGGCAAGAGGTCACGGATGCAGACATCACCCTGCAGCTTCAAACCGCTCTTGTGGATACAAGTTTGCGCGACGCTTCCAAATTAATCGCCGAAGCACTCGGTGTGCCCAGGGCCCGCGTATACGATCTGGGGCTGCGCCTGACACGCCGTGACGCATGATAGCGTTTCGCCGCACTTGCCGCGTCGCGAACGAATTGTGAGGTGGGCGGGTTGGCCCATCAACATTTGCGGCCTTGCGATTCCAGCAATTTCAGGGCACGTCCTCACAAATGACCCTGCGCATTGCCTGTCAGATGGACCCTATCGAGCGGATCGATATCCGCGGCGATTCCACATTCGCGATCCTGCTCGAAGCGCAACGGCGCGGGCATGACATGTTTTACTACGCCCCGCAGGACCTTGCCCTGCATGGGCAACGCTTGCTTGCACGGGGCGCGACGCTGAAAGTTGAGGACAAGGAAGGCGATCACTACGAGCTTTCGAAGCCCTGCGTTGAAGACCTATCGACGCGAGACGTCGTGTTGCTACGTCAAGACCCTCCCTTTGATATGAGTTACGTTACAACGACGCATCTGTTAGAGCGCATCCATCCAGAGACGCTCGTCGTCAATGATCCGGCCCAAGTACGCAACGCGCCGGAAAAGGTATTTGTCCTCGACTTTCTTGACCTGATGCCGCCCA
>JAUVPN010000037.1 GCA_030598645.1 Hyphomicrobium sp.
CACTTTGTTATTTAGTTACAATTTTCACACGCGTGCTCTAGCCGGGCGATCACCGGGTGCAATCTCTTCCTCTAGTAGGGGCATCGCTCAGCCTAAAACTTGGCCACATGATGGCGGGAGCATAAGGGCTATTTCCGCGCCCGCCCCTTGCCCTTCGCGAGCGTTGCAACAATGCCACGCAGTGTTCGAACCTCGTTCTCTGTCGGGCTCATTCGCGACAACATAGTGCGGAGATTGCGCACCACTGTCGGCCGGCGTTGGGGGGGATTGAAGAACCCCAGCCGCTCCAGCTCCGCCTCCAAGTGCTCAAAGAGACCCAATACCTCCTCCTTGGTGGCGAGCCGGTCGTCGCGCAGATTGAGGCCAGCTGAAATCGGAGTCTCATAGTTGGTCACCCTGCCCAAGCTCCGCTCCTCACTTGTGCGCATCCAGTCGTAGCCGAGAATCAGCACAGCCTGGGCCAAATTGAGCGAGGCAAAATGGCTATTCACGGGGATCATGACGAGTGCGTCCGCGTTTGAAACCTCGGCGGTCGATAGTCCGCTGCGCTCACGCCCGAAAAGCACGCCGCAGCGCTCACCCCGCCCAATGCGGGCTCTCATCTCCCCCACGGCCTCGAGAGGTGTCATCACAGGTTTGCGCAAGTCCCGCTGACGCGCGGTGGTCGCGGCGAGCCAATTAAGATCACCTATCGCCGCGCCGAGAGAAGCAAAGGCTGATGCCTCGTCGATTACGAAATTCGCGCCCGAAGCAGCTATTCGTGCCTTCTCGTTGGGCCACCCGTCACGCGGCACAATAAGGCGCAAAGTGTCGAGCCCGAAGTTCGCCATGGCACGCGCAACCATGCCGATATTGTCGGCGAGCTGCGGTTCCATCAGAATCACAGCCGGCGTTTGACCTTCTCCGGCAAACGCCTCGCCTTGCTTCTGCGCGCGGCGTATACCGTGGCGCAACTTGCGAATGACCCGTCGTGCCCAATACCAGTACTTCTCGCCCGACCACATCTCCGAGAGCGCCTTAAGACTTTCCGCTTGCAACGTCTGCCGACCGCTGCCAGTAACGCGCACCGTCCCGTCGCCAACTAAGATCTCCCTGTGACGGGCTACGAAATCATCGAAGCTCACAATACCTTCCGCCTCCGTTCGCCGCCGGCAGCCGGTACATGATGCCTCATCTGCAATGCAGCGCTCTTGCGCACAGTAGATCAGCACCGGCTCCAGCGTGGTTCGATCGAGGCCAGGAAGACCCAAGTGTGCCAACCCGGCGTCGATCGTCATCTCATGGCAAGCGCTAATCACGGAAGCAACGCATGCATTGGTTCCCGCAATGCGGGGCTCGCGGCGCCCATCTGCGTCGGTCGCAACCCTTATTGCCTGCGTCAGCGTCACCGCCCCTGCTCTCTTGTTGCGTTCATGCGGCGCAGATAAGGTGCGCCGTTCAAACTTTCCTACCCCCGTTTTGAGGCGCGCTCATGCAGAAGATCAAGGTTACCGGCACTGTCGCCGAACTCGACGGCGACGAAATGACTCGCATCATCTGGAAGCTAATCAAAGACAAGCTGCTCCATCCTTACCTCGACCTCACGCTCGAATACTACGACTTAGGCGTGGAGAACCGCGACAAAACGGACGATCAAGTTACGATCGATGCCGCCCACGCCATCAAGAAGCATGGCGTCGGAGTCAAGTGCGCGACTATCACGCCGGACGAGGCGCGCGTGAAAGAGTTCGGGCTAAAGCACATGTGGCGCAGCCCCAACGGCACGATCCGCAACATCCTTGGTGGCGTCATCTTCCGAGAGCCCATCATCTGCCGCAACGTACCGCGTCTGGTTCCAGGCTGGACTGAACCCATCATTATCGGCCGTCATGCCTACGGCGATCAGTATCGCGCTACCGACTTTCTATTTCCCGAGGGTGGGAATCTAACAATCAAATTCACCGGTAAGAACGGTACGGTTATCGAGAAAGAGGTATTTCAAGCACCAGGCAGCGGCATTGCCTTGGCCATGTACAATCTTGATGAGTCCATCCGCGATTTTGCACGCGCCTCATTCAACTACGGTCTCACCCGCAACTATCCGGTCTACCTCTCTACCAAGAACACCATCCTCAAGGCCTATGACGGCCGCTTCAAAGATCTCTTCGAGGAGGTGTTTAATGCCGAATTTGCCGACGAATTCAAGAAGCGGAATCTCTCATACGAGCATCGCTTGATCGATGACATGGTAGCCGCGGCGCTTAAGTGGTCGGGCGGGTACGTGTGGGCATGCAAGAACTATGACGGTGACGTTCAGTCAGATATCGTCGCGCAAGGCTTCGGCTCGCTGGGCCTTATGACCAGCGTTCTCATGTCGCCAGACGGCAAGACGGTCGAAGCTGAGGCCGCGCACGGAACGGTGACCCGGCACTATCGCGAACATCAAAAAAACAAGGAAACTTCGACCAATTCTATAGCTTCGATCTTTGCCTGGACGCGCGGGCTAGCCCACCGCGCCAAGCTCGACAATAACGAGGCGCTGGCAAACTTTGCGGCCACACTAGAAAAGGTGTGCGTTGACACCGTCGAAGCCGGCTATATGACCAAGGATCTGGCGCTGCTAGTTAGCGACGAGCAGGAGTGGTTGTCGACCACCGGCTTCCTCGATAAGGTCGACGACAACCTCAAAGCGGCCATGTCAAAGACGGCTTGACGACTCGTAGTCACCATCGGCCTTCTAGATCACCAAATTTAGCATAGGATTATGGCGCATTTTTCCTTTCACTAGCGCGCAAGCCTCGCGTCGGACGGCCGGCCGCGCCCTGCAGAGCGTTACGAAACTCATCACGCTTCTCGTGAATTGATGCGATGACCGGACCTGTTGGCACTCCAAGCCCAACGAGCGTAGCCTCAGTTACTTGCAGACTGGCCTCAATCGTTTCGGGAACCGCGTCACTCACGCCCAGCTTGTAGAGATGGCGGGCGTGCTCGGCGTCGCTGGCACGTGCAACGATGAGGATATGCGCCCGTAACGCACGTACTGCCACAATGATCTCCTCAACTACGGAGGGCTTATTGATCGTTACGATCACGCCCTTCGCCATTATGATCCCACATCGTTTCAAGAATTGTGCGTTCGTTGCATCACCGAAATAGACAGGCAACCCATGTTCTCGGCACCTAGCAACGGCCAGCGGATCGTTTTCGACCAAAATGTGCTCGATTGCATGTCGGGTTAGCATCTCGGAGACGAGCCGCCCCACGCGCCCACATCCAACGACGATTGCTTCCACACCATCTTGCGGTGGCAATTCCGTCAGTACGGGATTGGCCTCCTGCGGCTTGACAAAGCGTTCCCCAATGCGCTTGCCGACGAAATCTAATAGCGGGATCATCGCCATTGATAATGCTGTGATGGCCAGCACGATGTCACCCGTGCTGGACGCGACAATGTCCTTTACGACCGAAAGCCCGATCACAATGAATGCGAACTCGCCACCGGCGGCCAATAACAGCGCGGTCTTGGCCGTTTCCGGCCAGGGCACTCTAAATAACCGTAGCAATCCCACCAGCACTGCCGCCTTAATAGCGATGAGACCGATGACCCCGGCACCGATTAGAAGCGGGTTGCCGATTATGAGAGAAATATCGAGACTCATTCCAACGGAGAAAAAGAACACACCGAGCAAGAGCCCCTTGAAGGGATCAATCGTCGCCTCGATGGCATGGTGATATTCAGTCTCTGCCAGTAGCAAGCCGGCTACAAACGCACCAAGTGCCATGGTCAGACCGGCGGAAGCGGTGAGTATGCCGCTGCCAACCGCAACCAGAAGAGCTGCTGCCACGAAGAGTTCCGTGCTGTCGGCGGATGCAACGAGTCGGAACAGCGGGCGCAGAATCACAGAACCAACAACAGCAATTGCGGCAATGACGAGTACCGCTTGAGCAATCGCCAAGAGCAGCCCGCCCAGCAGCGTTCCCTCGTTATCCGAACCGAGAATGGAAACGAAGAACAACAATGGCACAATGGCAAGATCCTGCAGAAGCAGAATTGAAAAGCTCGTGCGGCCAGTCACCGTGTGCAGGCGCTGTTGGCGCGCCAACAATTCAATAACGATTGCGGTGGATGAGAGTGCTAAACTTAGACCAATCACCATGGAAGCCGCGGGCGGCGCACCAAGAAAACTCACCGTCAAGCCGATGATCAGCGCGGAGACAGCCACCTGCGTAACGCCAAGCCCGAACACAAGCCGGCGCATGGCAACGAGCCGCTTAAACGATAGCTCTAGCCCGATGAGGAATAATAAAAAAACCACACCCAACTCGGCGATCGCGCCCAAGCCTTTTTCTTCCGATACTGTGATCCATCTGATGGGCTCGAAATAACTCGACAGCGCGCCAAGACCCTTGGGTCCCAATACTGCGCCGACCACCAAGAACCCTAGGATAGGGTTCACTTTGTAGCGCTGGCCGAGCGGAACAAGCACCGCAGCTGTCGCAAGCACGATCATCGCCTCGCGGTAGACGCCAAAATCCGGAGCTTCCGTCATCCCAGGCCCTCATGCGCTCGCGTACGTATCGCTATCGACCGGAGCGCAATGTCATTACAGGATGAATAGCAGAAAGATGCAGGTTGTTGGGCTTTGGCAATACGCCATTTCGATGCTCACTCCGCGGTACTGAGACGCGCCTCGATCGCCTTCAAAGCCGCTCCGGCTTTTTCACCGTCAGGGCCGCCTGCTTGCGCCAGGTCAGGGCGGCCGCCCCCACCCTTACCCCCCAGTGCTGCGGCCCCCGCCTTGACGAGATCGACCGCATTCCAGACCTTGATCAGATCCTCCGTCACGCCAACCGCGAGACCTGCCTTGCCATCGTCGGTAACACCGACGATGGCAACGATCCCAGAACCGACCTGTTTCTTGCCGTCATCAATAAGCCCACGAAGATCCTTCGGATTGAGCCCTTGCACGGTGCGTGCAAGCAGCTTGACGTTGCCGAGTGTGCGTACCGCATCCGTTGCTGCGCTGTTGGCGCCAGCCGCAGCGCCGCCAGCAAGCGCGGTCTGCTTCTTCGCCTCGGCCAGCTGACGCTCCAAATTCTTGCGCTCGTCCATCAACGCTTTGATGCGTTCGACAACGTCTTCAGGCCGCACGCGCAGCGTTGCGGCCGCCTCTTTCATGCGATTATCTTGAGCTCCGAGGTATGAGCGCGCGCCCTCCGCCGTTAGTGCCTCGATACGTCGTACGCCTGCAGCACTGGCACTTTCGGCGATAATCTTGACAATGCCAATGTCGCCAGTGCGTTCAACGTGCGTACCGCCACAAAGTTCCACCGACCACGACTTATTGGCACCCGCTGGGCTTTCGCCCATAGACACGACGCGCACCTCGTCGCTGTACTTCTCTCCAAAGAGCGCCATCGCCCCGGATTCCATCGCGTCCTCAAGCGCCATTAAGCGCGTATCGACGGGCGCGTTCTGCAACACAATCGCGTTGGCGCGGTCTTCGACTTGCTTGATCTCTTCTGCACTCATGGGCTTGGGATGCGAGAAGTCGAAACGCAAACGATCGGGCGCAACAAGTGAACCCTTCTGGGCTACGTGCGGACCGAGCACTTGGCGCAGCGCTTCGTGCACCAGATGGGTTGCGGAGTGATTGGCGCGCGTTGCCGAGCGGCGGGCATGATCCACCTCAAGCTCGACCGCCTCGCCCAACTCGAATCCGCCCTTCTCAACGCGGCCGGAATGCACAAACAAGTCCCCCAGTTTTTTGTGCGTGTCCGCGACGGTGAACAGCGCGCCCTTAGGGCCACGTATGGCTCCCTGATCGCCCACCTGCCCGCCAGATTCTCCATAAAAGGGCGTCTGGTTCAGCACGATCGCGCCTTCGTCACCACTCTTAAGGCTTTTCACCACCTTACCACTCTTGATCAGAGCCGCGATCTCACCGGCTGCCGCTTCCGATTCGTAGCCAAGGAATTCAGTGGGGGCCACCTCGTCTCGCAACTCAAACCAGAACGTCTCTGTTGCCGCCTCGCCCGATCCCTTCCAGGCCTTACGCGCCTCTTCCTTTTGGCGCTGCATCGCTTTTCCGAAGGCATCAGTGTCGACGGTGATGCCACGCGGGCGCAAGGCATCCTCAGTGAGATCGAGCGGAAATCCATACGTGTCATAAAGCTTGAACGCTGTCTCGCCGGCCAGGACATCGCCCTTCTTGAGCGTGTCCGTCGCGTCTGCGAGCAGACCGAGGCCCTTGGCCAACGTCTTGCGAAAGCGTGTTTCTTCCAGCAGCAACGTCTCTGAGATCAACGCCTGCGCGCGTCCTAACTCTAGATAGGTGTCGCCCATCTCGTGCACCAGCGTTGGCACCAGTCGGTGCATCAGCGGCTCCTTGGCGCCGAGTAAGTGCGCATGGCGCATGGCGCGACGCATGATGCGGCGAAGCACGTAGCCACGTCCCTCGTTGGACGGCAGCACGCCGTCGGCAATGAGAAAGCTCGTGGCGCGCAGGTGATCGGCGATAACGCGATGCGACACCTTGTGATCACCCTTGCCCGACACCCCGGTGGCGGCCACCGAGGCTGCGATCAACGCCTTGAACAGGTCGATCTCGTAATTGTCGTGCGTGCCCTGTAGCACCGCTGCGATCCGCTCTAGCCCCATGCCAGTGTCAACGGAATGCTTTGGCAGATCTACGCGATCGCCGGGACCAACCTGCTCGTATTGCATAAATACGAGGTTCCAGATCTCGACGAACCGGTCACCGTCCTCATCAGGCGAACCCGGTGGTCCCCCTGCGATCTTGTCTCCATGATCATAAAAAATCTCCGAGCACGGTCCGCACGGCCCCGTAGCACCCATCTGCCAGAAATTATCGGAGGTGGCTATGCGGAGAATCTTGTCATCGCCGAAGCCCGTTAGTTTCTTCCAGATACTGTAGGCCTCATCATCCTCATGATAGACGGTGATAACCAGGCGGTTCTGATCAAGCGCCAATTCCTTGACCAAGAGGCCCCAGGACAACTCGATCGCACGCTCCTTGAAGTAGTCGCCAAAAGAGAAATTGCCGAGCATTTCAAAGAACGTGTGGTGGCGTGCGGTATAGCCGACGTTATCGAGGTCGTTGTGCTTGCCGCCTGCGCGCACGCATTTCTGTGAACTCGCCGCCGTCGTGTAATCGCGCGACTCTTGGCCGGTAAACACGTTCTTAAACGGCACCATTCCGGCGTTGGTGAACATCAGAGTGGGATCGTTGCGTGGTACAAGCGGGGAGGACGGCACGACCTCGTGGCCGTACTTGGCAAAGTAGTCCAGAAACACTTTACGAATCTCGTTGACGCCGGACATCTGGTCTCAGGAACTCTGTGCGAAGGGCCGCGCACCCCGAAGGGTGGCGGCAGGCGAGCTATCCGTCGGGGATCAAAGCCCTCAATGTCAAGGGCTGAGAGATTCTGGTCCTCACCAGACCGGCCGATAAAACGGCACGAGCCCGGGGCATGCGGCCTCACCGCTTGGCGCGAATAGCCTTCTTCTGCGCTGTCTCATCAACGTCGGGCAGGACGCCATCCTCATCGGGCTTCTCCTCGTCGGCCTGCCCCGGCTCAGTATCGATCAACATCTTATCGACGATTAGCCCGGCATTCTTGCGTACAGCGTTTTCAATCCCCCGCGCCACATTCGGATTTTCCTTGAGAAATGCTTTAACATTTTCCCGTCCCTGCCCAATGCGGTTCCCATCATGGGAGAACCAAGCACCTGCCCGCTCCACGATCCCCGCCTTGACACCGAGATCAACAAGCTCGCCCACCTTAGAGATGCCCTCCCCGTACACGATGTCAAACTCCACCTGTTTGAACGGTGGGGCTACCTTATTTTTCACCACCTTGACCCTTGTTTGATTGCCGATCACCTCGTCGCGATCCTTGATCTGACCGATGCGGCGAATATCGAGGCGGACGGAAGAATAGAATTTTAATGCATTACCACCCGACGTCGTCTCCGGGTTGCCAAACATGATGCCGATCTTCATGCGGATCTGATTGATGAAGATTACCATGCAGCGTGATTTTGAAATCGACGCGGTGAGCTTCCTTAGTGCCTTGCTCATCAAGCGCGCCTGCATGCCGGGTTGCATATCCCCCATCTCGCCTTCGAGCTCTGCCTTGGGCGTTAAGGCGGCCACGGAGTCGACAACCAGCACGTCGATTGCGCCGGAACGCACCAGCGTATCGGCGATCTCTAAGGCCTGCTCACCGGTATCGGGCTGTGAGATCAGCAGGTCTTCAACCTTTACGCCGAGCTTGCCGGCATAGACGGGATCAAGCGCATGCTCTGCGTCGACGAACCCGCAGATGCCGCCCTTCTTCTGCGCCTCCGCTACGACGTGCAACGCAAGTGTCGTTTTACCCGAGGATTCAGGCCCATAGATCTCAATCACACGTCCGCGCGGTAGCCCGCCGATACCCAAGGCGATGTCGAGGCCTAGCGAGCCCGTCGAAATCGCTTCCACGTCGATGGAGCGATCGTTTGCGCCAAGCCGCATGACTGAGCCCTTGCCGTGCAGTTTTTCGATCTGTGCAAGTGCGTGATCGAGCGCTTTGGTTTTGTCCATGGATCCCCCCTCAACGACACGAAGTTCCGGCCTCATTATCATGTCCAATCCACCTTATGGCATGCTTTGCGTGTTCTCAATTTCGAGTCAAATGTACCCCTTTTGTTCTTGTGTGTCTAGCCCTCGCTCCATTAGCCACGGGTGCTATCGGATTTGGAGACGAGGGAAACGGTGGGATTCTGCATCTCCTCGGGTGAGATCCGCGTCCGTTATCGGCCGGTCGAAATCTTGTTCCGGTGGACTTGCCAACACATTCATGTCGGCTTCCATCAACACTCCGCGGATGCGCCCCTCTTCATCTGAGGTGAGGTCATAATAGATCCCGTTCCAAAAATTGATTCCGTAGTCCCCCGGCTTCTTTCGCAGAAACAGTAGCTCATATTCGAGATCCGTTAGATCCTCGTTCGTGATCTGCCTGCGGGTCCGATAGGGATAGACTAGGTGACATAGTGTCTGTTTTTTCCCGTCGATACATTTGAATGGACGCATTGATAGAAAATGATCTGTGAATTTGCTCTCATCCAATTTCAGATTGAATTCCTTAGACTTGCCCTCATTCTTGAACGAGACTCGACCGATCGTTAGTTCATCGCCATCCGCATCGATAAGAACAATATCTTTTTCACCCTCCAGGGCAACGGAAGAAGGCATCAATAGGAGCAGACCGAGCACCGCGCTGATCACGATTTTGCTCATTTCCGTCGAACCTTTCTTCGAAAACCCAGGATATTTGAAGATCACTTTACAGGCTGCAGCCGCACGGGTGTAGCCGGGGCAAATGTCCCGACCCAGTCCCGCCAACCATCAGTGCCCTCCGGATACCAAAAAAGGTTAGTGTAACCGAAACTGGCTGCCCGCTTGACGGCGTTCCAGGACATCCAGCAGTCGGCTTGGCAATAGATGACGATTTTCCGAGAAGGATCGCCCTGGGTAAGCCGGGCAAGATTGTCTCGAAAGTAAGCGATCATGCGGCCATCAATCTTGCCGTCCCCCACATCCGGAAGCCAAACCGAGCCTGGAATATTCTCCCGGTTTTTGGTCATCCGCCAGTCCCCCGTTTTGGGATTGGGGCCGGGTCCAGTGGACGGCATAACATCAATAAGAACTGCACTGTTTTCCGCGACTATGCGTTCGAGCTCATCGACCCAAATCCGTTTTCCTCCCGGCGGGGTGTCACGGACGGGCGCCCGGTAGCGCGCGATGCGATACCCGGTCGATGGATCAAAAACTGCGTGCGCCTCTTCTGAAATGGCAGGTTGTTGCACAAACAAAAGCGCAACCGTAGCAAGCGCAAGTACGCTCTTGGTTATAGATATGTGGCGCCAATTGGCAGCGTCAATCGACGATCCCCTGCTGCCAAACGAAGACGAGCGTGTAGTTATCGAATTATCTGCCTGACTGCCAAGGGCACCGCCATTTATTTGAATCTGCAATTCGCTGACTCTTATCCAGAGAAGCTACTCTTCAATGCCGCCGCAATAACGGGGCAAGAACGCATTGAATAATCCGATCACCTCATAAACTATAGTGTTGTGCCACCGCCCTTTACCAACAAACGGAGCCTATTAATCCAAGCCTAAGAAGCTTGCATAGGGCATTGGAGTTGGTCCATCCCCTGGCAAAACAATATATACCTAAGTCGAACTAACACTTCCGATAAAGGCCGAGCGCTTATGCCTTGCAAGGTTGATGTATTCACCCATTAATCAAGCGTAGTATTATTTCCTCAGCCTGCGGGAGTTCTTGACATGCGCCAGATCAGGGAAGACAATCAACTCAAGTTGGGTTCGTCACTACAACAAGCTGATTTAATTGCAATATTGCATTGATACCTTGTGGTCCGGCATGGAAGAAATTGCGGTACGTAGGGCCTGGGAAAAGTTCGTAGAGCATGGGGTAAGGTCTACGGGCTTGAGAGATGCGGTTGTTTCGTCCTGGAAGCGCTGCCAAACCCACGAGGTTTTGACTTCCAGCGAGTCCGCCCCGCTCATTTCGGAAGGCGAAGAATACCGGCATCGCTCAGATAACCTTTGGCTCGCCAGGTGCGCGGCGCCGGCTCTGGAAAAGTGCGGCAGCTTCTTGAGCAACGCCGACTCCATGATGATCTTGACGGACTCGACGGGAGTTATCGTCGAGACTAAGGGCGACGATCGGTCCATTGATGCAGGTAAGGAGATTCATCTCCAACGCGGTGGCTGTTGGACGGAATCCGATATTGGTACTAATGCGATCGGCACAGCACTCGCTAGCGCGCAGCCCGTTCAGATACATGCCGCAGAACATTATTGTGAGAAAGTTCAACGCTGGACCTGCGCAGCGGCCCCTATTGTTCACCCCATAGATAAAGAACTACTGGGCATTATCGATATATCAGGACCCGCAAGTACGTTCAGCACACAGAGCTTAGCTTTTGCTGTCGCGGCGGCCGGCCACATCCAAGCAATCATGGCCAAGTCCATTAGACTTGATCACTGGAAGCTCGTGCGCCACTACCGCGCTAGACGCGCCAATTGGTCGAGCGAAGAGTCGATCGTCGTCGATCACCGCGGAACAATCGTCTGCGTTACCGGCAACGCTCTCAAGATCGCTAACCGCCAAAACAAAGACGCGCTAGGCCCGCTAAACATTCCCTGCCTCAGGCGCACGCCCTTTGCACTCTGGCAAACAACGCTCAAAGGTCTATTACCCAATTCCAGAACCGAACTCGTCACGGAAGACCACGATGAGCTGGGGGCGATCATCGTATTCGCGCAACGCAAGCCTTCCCACATAACACAAAATCCCAGGGTCCATCACGACCGGGCGACCGACATTGACCAATTCATTGAATCCATGCTTGCGCAGGACCTCGGTCAGGAGCCCTTGTGCCTGAGTAAAATCCCCCGAGCATTGCCAAGATTGGCGGCCAACGATCAGCGCAATGTCCGCGCGGAGACACACCAATCATCGCGAGGCACACATTCGGTTCCGGTCCTCATTGCTGAGGATGCCATTGCCAGTCATATCGCTGATCAGGTAGCTCGTGCCGCAGGTCGGGGCATGTCCATCTTGATCGGAGGAGAAACAGGCACAGGAAAGGAGCTCTTGGCACGCCGAGCCCATGCAGAGAGTGGGCGCAGGGGCGCGTTCGTCCCTGTGAACTGTGCGGCACTTCCGGCAAGCCTTATCGAAGCCGAGCTCTTCGGTTATGCTGATGGAGCATTTACGGGTGCGCGGCGCGGCGGATCGGTGGGGCTCGCCAAGCAGGCAGACGGCGGCACCCTTTTTCTTGATGAAATTGGTGACATGCCCGTTGAATTGCAGGCAGCTCTGCTACGCCTGCTCGATGATTGGACGGTGCGGCCCGTCGGCGGCACCCCAAGCAAGATCGACGTTCTATTGGTTTCTGCAACCAACGTAGATCTCGAAGAAGCAGTTGCAAGTGGACGCCTGCGCCGAGATTTGTTCTATCGGCTCAACACGCTCCAAGTGAC
>JAUVPN010000014.1 GCA_030598645.1 Hyphomicrobium sp.
AAGCGCAAAGCCCTAGCCGCCCGCCAGGCCCGTGCTGCTGCCATTGCTAGGGCAAAGGCCCGAGCAAAGGCGAAGGCTCGAGCTGCGGCTAAAGCTGCAGCTGCGCAGAGAGCCGAGATTGCAGAGGCCGCCGACGCAGAGAATTCGACCATCTCCGCGGCTTTGCTAGACACCGAAGAGATCGTAAAGCCCACGCCAAAGCCAAAGGGTGAACCTAAGGCTCCGCGGAATGTGAACTGCAAGAAGTTCTTTCCAACGATCGGCATGACCCTCACAGTACCCTGCGAGTAGACAGAACCGGTTGGTCGACACTTTAGGTCAACGCGCGATCCCAGCTAGCTACTGGGATCGCTTTTTTTGATTCGATAAGGCTGATGAGGAATAATTCTAGAAAATTTGGGGTTTGCTCCAGCCGGTAAAGCCTCTTCGCGCATCAAATCGAGGGAGAGCGCCTATCGGCCTGTGGTGCAGCACATATTTCGCGAGGCCGATGTGCACGATGCAAAATTGGCCCCTATTATCGGCGAAGTGGATGTCAAAATCGCCAAGATTTTGGAAACCCGCAAGCTAACGTTCCCCAATGCGGTCCACCCGGTTGCTCCCCTCAACCGCTTCTTGCGCGGCAAGGTTCCTAACTATATTTAGCGCGAGGTCGTGGAGCACTATCTCGGTCTACAGACCGCCTTCGGTCTTGAGCGGCGCACGAGACTGTCCATAGCAGTTTGCCCCGGGTGCAAACGCCTGCAAGTAAAAATCGCTAGTGCGCTGCAAAGCCGATGCTGTCGTTCGGCATTACCAAACCATTTGGTCGAGGGAGAAGTGCATTGACGTCGCCCGGAGCCTCTCTACGAGGATCGCGGCAATCGAGCGATATAGTCGGACGGCGAAAGTGGGATCTTTCTTAGTAAGATCCTCGACCATTGCTTCGTCGATGACCCGCAGACGTGCCGGCTCGTCCGCAACGACTCTGGCACTCGTGGGGGCACCGTCGACGAATGACATCTCGCCGAAAATCTCACCAGTAGACAGTATAGCGAGCGGAAACACTTGGCCCCGCTCCTTACGCTCGACGCGAACCGTACCGTTTTCGATGAGGAAGACCGCCCGCAACGGTGCATTCTGTTCGATTACGACCTGCTCGCTTTCATACGATTTTACGGGAGCATTGTTAAACAAGGCACTTTCCTCAGCAGGTTCAAGAAAGGGAAAAAACCGTGTAGCTTCCAATGCGGCGGCCATTGCAAACTCCATAAATCTATATCAGCCCGATATTGCTTAGTTGACCACGCCATCCTTATTAAGGCAACTTAAGTTGGCGGCATCTGAGTGTCATGGTGTGGCGCCTGGCGCGAAAGGAAGCGTGATGGACGCCATAAGTGGCTCAAATCGCCCAATGGCAGGCCGGCATTCCAATCGCCTCTAATTCTGCTGGCAGTGAACACGCCTTCCCTGAGGTAACGAGCGCACAGTAGATGATGAGAGGGTTGCCATGAACGTATTAGCGCAGACGCTAGCCATGCTGCGTGCCAAGGCAGATCGCTCGTCCACTGCCAGCCCCTTTTCTAATCTATCTGCTTATAAGACGATCGCCCAGCATCGTAAAATGGGTGCGCTGCTCAATATTGAGAGCCCTTTTTTCCGTATGACTGAAGGCCTCCAAGGCGACAAGGTCCTGATTGACGGCAAGCCCGTTCTAAACTTCGCTTGGACTGACTATCTGGCTTTCAGCCAACACCCCGGTTTGCGTGCAGCATCCAAGGCAGCCATTGATCAATATGGCGCCTCGGTATCGGCGAGCAGAATGGTATCGGGCGACACGGGATTGCATCGTGAGCTGGAAAACGAGATTGCGGACTTTATGGGCGTTGAAAGCGCCTTGGTCTTCTCCAGTGGGCATTCGGCAAATGTGTACACGATTGGGGCCTTGATGAGCGATGGCGACCTCATCGTTCACGACGAGTTCATGCACAACAGCGGCTACATTGGATCGCGACTGTCAGGCGCAACGGCGCGCTCCTTCCGTCACAACAGGCTGGACAAGCTCGAAGCCATTCTGCGCAACGAGCGGGCAAAGTACAGAAACGCCCTTATCATTATTGAGGGCCAATATTCCGCCGATGGCGACGTTCCCGATTTAGCACGTATCGTCGAGCTCAAAGAGCAATATGGCGCCTGGCTGATGGTGGACGAAGCCCATAGCTTAGGCGTGATCGGGCGCACCGGCCGCGGCATCTCCGAGTACTGCGAGGTAGACCCGAGCAAAGTCGAAATTTGGATGGGCGTGCTGAGTAAGGCATTAGGGTCTGTCGGAGGTTATGTAGCAGGCAGCCGTGACCTGACCGATATTCTGCGGTATTCGGCAGCTGGCTTCGTGTTCTCGGTTGGCCTGTCACCAGCCAACACTGCGGCCGCACTTGCCGCCTTGCGCATCCTCAAAGGCGAGCCAGAGAGAATGAAACGCCTTCACGACAACGGTGCCCTGTTCTTGAAAGAGGCACATGATCGCGGGCTGAACACCGGCAAAGCGCTCGGCTTCGGCATGCTACCAATAATGGTCGGCCAAACAGCGCGCGCGGCAAAACTGGTGCAGCGAATGTATGAGCGCGGCATCAACGTTTCTCTGATAATTTACCCTGGTGTGCCGTTGAATGCAGGCCGATTGCGGTTCTTCCTCAATTCGGAGCACACCGCTGAGGAAATCCAAACCGCCGTTGGTGCGGTTAAGGAAGAATTCGCGAAAGTTTGATGGACCGTCTAGGACAAGAGACGCAATTAATTGCATGAATTGGCGCAGTTCAAACAGGTTGCGGTCGGCCTCAGGGCCGCACACCCAATCTCGTGAGTGCCGTTATAGCTTGTTGTTGTGAAGGGACTATTGAGAGGGCCTTGCGGAAATCAGCGACGGCTTTTTCTGTGCTACCCTTCATTTCGTAAGTGTGACCCCGGTTATTATAGGCGAGGACAAGTTTCGGATTGAGCTTGATGGCCTTTGTAAAGTCCACGAGAGCATGGTCAAACTCGCCCTTGTTTTTGTATGCGTCGCCCCGCAAAGCGTAGGCAACGGCAAAATCCGGGTCGAGCGCGATCGCCTCGTCATAGTGCGCGATGGCGTCATCACACTTACCCTTATCGACGCAAGCCCAGCCATCATCAAGGTGCGTGAGGGCAGTTTCCTGCACGGTCTCCGGGATCCGATCCCCCTTGCTGGGGTTTGCCCCGAACTTGAGGGTCGGCATCTCCTGACTAGTTGCACTCGTCCCTTTCGTACGCCCCGACTCCTGAGGTGCAGGTAGTGAGCACCAAGGCACACATAAGAGGCCGTCTCGTCCGCGACTACGTTCTGTATCTAATAGAGATTGTGGCACATAAAGCTCCCTGGTTTCTGATGCTGACGTGCTTCTCCCTGTTATGGGCAAGGCGTATCTTCCCCGCCGAGACCGGTCATCGCAAAAGGCGTGGCAGACACTCAATCTGCGGAGCCACGCCCGGGATGGCGAACGTCGCAATGTCTGCTTTTGCACTTAGCAGACATTGATTGTCGGGCATGGCGCATGTCGAAGAGAGGCGCACTCTGTTGGTTGCAGCGTCTGCTCTGCCCACTAGGTGCCAGGAGCGAGCCGCTTGCACTCAGCAATATATGCGCTACGCAAGGCAGCAATCAGAAGCTTAACTTCCGTGTTCGTTTGTTCAGTACCTTCAGTGGTCGCAGCGGAATTAAATAGCATCGTACCGTACTCCATGGCTTGGGGACAATTCGGTTAGCCCTCCGATGTTCACGCGAGGAAACTAGAACTGACGCAGCGTCAGGTCAGTTCCGAAGGGAACACCCCTTGCCACACTGCCCGCGCATCAACCGCAGCACGTAAGCGCGGGCGCCACGGCGGCCATAGTTACCGACAACAAGATGCGACGAAGATGTGAGGCGGTGGTCGGGCGAGCACCGGGCAACGGCGGCGACGACTCAGAATGTCTGCTTTTGGCGCTAAGCGGACATGCCACTTTGCGCCCGACCAGGGTTGCAAGCGACACTGGAACCTCGACGTTTATAGCGCTCAAGTTTTCACCCCAAGAGAATGAATTCGAAAAAAAGCATTGAGAAAATGTCGGGTTTGTTCCAGCTGGAACAGCGCCTTGGCGCCCCTCCGCGCATGATCAGTCTCAGAGACAGACGCCAAGCTGAGAAACAGCGATCAATCGACGGAGGAAACCATGGCAAAGACAATTCTCGCCATCGCAGCAGCTTTTCTTGCCCTGATGACGATTTTTGCGTCGGCTGCGGAAGCCGGCTTCAAGGCACGCCTGGGTTTTGGCGGCCCGCTCCCCGCTTTCACCGCCCACGGCCCCTCAAAGTCATATGGCTCGAAGCGCTACAAGACGAAGCGCATCTACCGGGCTACCAAGAAGCGTAAGGCTCGCGCCGCCAAGAAGCGCATGGCTAAGAGGAGGACTGTCTCCAAGAAGGTCGCAACGATCAAGACTGCCCCGATCGACACGAAAACGGTTAACGAGAATTCGACCATCGCCACTGCCTCGCTCGACAACAATGAGACCAACGAGGTCGCGGCAAAGCCGGTGAACGAACCCATGGCCGCTAGGAAAGTCAGCTGCAAGAAATTCTTCCCGGCCGTCGGCATGACCCTAACAGTGCCCTGCGAGTAAGCCGACACCTAGCCTGAAAGGGATCAGAATACCGGCCCGCTAGGAAAAGAAAGGCGTCCCGCCTCGAGCGGTCGGCAGTTGCCGGCCGCTTTTGCTGTTGGGGCATCGGACTGCAGGAGCAGCGAGAAAAAGAGGAAGAATTTCTTTGTCCTGTTCCGCCTGTAACAGCGCCAAAGGACCCTCCCCTGCATGATCAGCATCACAGATGGACACACCAATAATAAATTCAAGAACGGTAGCTCATCGCGGATCACTCTGGGACGCTTAACAGTAAGAGGACGGATATGAAACAGGCACTGATCGCGGTTACCACCGCATTTATCGCTCTGACAACAATGTTCAGCTCGGCAGCGGACGCCGGCTTCAAGGGACGCATCGGCATAGGTGTCCTTGCCCTAGCCCCCCACGTCATAGCCGCTAGCAAGGCGCAGAGCGCGAAGCGCAAATACAGAAAGCGCAAGTATCAAGCTGCTAAGCGCCGCCGCGCGAAGAAGAAGGCCTACGCAAAGAAGAAGGCCTACGCGAAG
Source organism: Hyphomicrobium sp. (assembly GCA_030598645.1). The sequence continues at coordinate 5,187 of JAUVPN010000014.1, forward strand.
AAGCGTCGTGCCAAGCGGGCAACCATCGCCAAGGTTAAGACGGCTCCGAAGACCTCGACTGTTGCAGATTACTCGGAGAATGAGAACTCGACTATCTCTACGGCATTGTTGGAGACGGCGGAAAATGACACGGAGACGACCTCGCTAGTGGAAGAGACCGCTACAGAGAACACTGCGGTGGTAACGCCTGTCGCCGGCAATCAGCTGAGCTGTAAGAAGTTCTTCGCCGCTGTCGGGATGACGCTCACGGTGCCTTGCGAGTAAGCAAGTACCAAGCCTAACTCAAAGAGCTGGGTTGGCCAGCTCGCCCGTTCATGACACTCTCTTGATCCCGGTCGCCTGATCGGGATCAAGATTACCAACGGACGCCACGGACGCGCGAGCAACCAAGTTCAAGGACAACGCGATGCAGGCGAATATCGACACCACAGCGCCTTTGGCAGGCGAGGGCGGCGGCAAGCCCAAACCCGTTAGAATGGCGACCAAGCTCGCCTTCCGGAATCTCTTTCACGACCGTCTGAGCCTAACCGTTACGCTCGTCGGCATCGTCTTCTCGGTTGTGCTTGTAGCCATCCAGTGCGGGCTTTACATCGGCAACGAGCGCTTGATCGCGCTTATGATCGACAAAAACGGGTCAGAAGGTGACCTTTGGATCGTGCCACACGGCACCAAGAGCTTTGACGATCCTACTTTCCTTATGGGCCACGAAAAATATGCCGTCCTGTCCACTCCCGGCGTCAAAGACGCCGAGGACCTGGTAGTAAGCTTTTCTGCCTGGCGCAAGCCCAAGCCCACGGGCGGAACGACGACCATACTCCTTGTTGGGTCGGACCATGTTAACGGCACTATGAAACCTTGGCTTCAAAAGACCATTGTCGAAGGTAGCCTCAACGACCTACGCATGCCCTCCACGGTTGCCGTGGATGACAGTTATTTCTCCGCCCTCGGGGTGAACAAATTCGGCGACGCGGCGGAGGTCAACAACATTCGGGTGAAGGTCGGCGCGGTAACCCACGGGGTTCGCTCCTTCACCACGCTGCCCTACGTCTTCACATCGCTGACACGCGCCCGTTCGTTGCTCGGAGCAACTGCAAATCAGGCCTCCTATACGCTCGTTCGTCTCGAACCTGGCGCCGATGCCAAAAAGGTGCGCGACGTTCTCGAAGCTCGTCTTGACGGCCGGGAGGTCTTGGAACAGGCCGAATTTCGCAAACGCAGCGTGGACTACTGGTTGTGGGAGACAGGAGCGGGCGCGGCACTTTACGCCGGTGCGGCACTGGGACTAATCGTCGGCATCGTGATCGTTGCCCAGACACTCTACTCGAGCACCAAAGACCACTTGAACGAGTTCGCAACCCTGCGTGCACTCGGCGCCCCGGCGAGTTACGTTTACAAAGTCATCCTCATTCAAGCGCTACTAAGCGGGGTAATAGGGTATGCCATTGGCGTGATTATTAGCCTGTTCATCATTTGGCTCGCGAAGGACTCGTCGTTGGCAATCGTCATGACGCCGGGTTTCGCCGTGCTCCTCTTCTTGTTGACAATCGGAATGTGTTCGATTGCCGCGGTCTCTGCCATCTTCAAGGTGACGCGCATCGATCCTGCAGGAGTTTTCTCAAGATGAGCGCGATGGTAGAAGCCGCCAAGCCACCTTCAAAAGTGATGCTGGAGGCAAAGGGCATCGTCAAGGTGTTCGGCACTGGTGCCGGCGAGGTCAAGCCGCTGAAAGGCATCGACCTGCAGCTACGGTCTGGCGAGCTGACCTTGCTCATGGGCCCGTCAGGAAGCGGCAAGACCACGCTGTTGTCTATCCTGGGTTGCATCCTGACGCCGACAGAGGGCGACCTCGAAGTCGCCGGCAACTCCACCGAAGGGCTGGATGCTGAGGGCCTCGCCGACGTGCGGCGCAAGAATGTGGGCTTTGTGTTCCAAGGCTACAACCTGTTTCCGACGATGACAGCCTCGGAGAATGTCATGCTGGCGCTCGACGTCCGTTCAGCGCTTGTCGTCGATGCACCAGCCCATGCGGTCGGCGCCTTGGATGCAGTCGGACTGTCACATCGTGCAACGGCCTTTCCGTCAAAACTCAGCGGAGGTGAGAAGCAACGCGTCGCGATCGCCCGCGCACTTGCTGGCTCACCATCTGTAATCCTCGCTGACGAACCGACGGCTGCGCTCGACGCCGAAAACGGCAGAGCCGTAATGGCGTTGCTATCAGAGGTCGCCAAGGACCCCAATCGAGCAGTGCTTGCGGTGACCCACGACCACCGAACAATTCCTTATGCCGACCGCATCATCAGGATCGAGGACGGTTACATCGTGGGCGAGGAGCGCCCCGGCGAGACACCGGATCAAGGAAGCAAAACTCATGCAGGAAAAAGACGCCGCGGCAGCACCGCCAAAACAAAGGCCTTGGGAGGCCGCTATAGGATCAGGCGCCATGATTAGAACAATTGCAGTTGTCCTCGCACTGACTCTCGCGGCGTTCGCCGGCTATTTGCTGAGCGTAGGTTTCTTTGGGGGCTCAGACTCCGCGACGAACACTGCCTCAGATGATGTCGATGCGGTGGAGTGGGTGGCAGCCGCACCCGGTCGCGTGGAGCCTGGCTCGGGTGAAATTCGCGTTGGAAGCGCGCTTTTGGGCAAAGTGGCCGAGGTGCCGGTGGCGATCAACGACAAGGTTGAAGAAGGACAGCTTTTGATCCGCCTTGACGACGAGGAGGCGCGCGCGCGCCTCGCTGCGGCAGAAGCAGAGGAAGGCTTGGCCAGGCGCGAACGCGATAAGCAGCCGAGCACCAAAGGTCGAAGAAGAGTGTCGAATGCGGAGGATTCTGTCTATTCCGCTGAGCGCGAGGTTACAGGTGCTCACTTTGAGCTCGATGCAACGCTCGCTAGCAAGAACAAAGGCGACGCCACCGATCAGCAGCTCACCGACGCGCGCAGCCGTCTTTCAAGAGCTCGCAAGCGCGTCAGGCGTGAGCGTCTGGAATACGCGCAGGCACAAGCTAAGTCCAATCTGCCAGCCCCCAACCGCTTCGAGGCGGCTCTAACCAAAGCGCGTGCCAACGTGGCTTTGGCGGCCTCCCAGCTCGACAAGACACGCATTCGCGCACCCCGCTCTGGTAACGTGCTGCAGCTCAATGCCAAGGAGGGCGAGATTGTAGCACCGTCGCCGGAGACTCCTTTGGTCGTGATCGGCGACATGTCGGTCGTGAACGTCAAGGCCGAGGTGGACGACGGCGAAGTTTCTAAGATCAAAGTTGGACAGAGGGCATTCGTCCGATCGATCAACTATCCTGGCACGGACTTCGAGGGCCGTGTGAAAGAACTTGCACCGACGATGGCTATGCCGCGCATCAGCGCGCGGGGGCCGCGCCGGCCGACCGATATAGAAGTGCTCGAGATGACGATCGAACTCGAAGGTGACGTACCTTTGCTACCCGGCATGCGGGTGGATGCCTTCGTGCGGCCGGACAGGTAGGTCGCAGTCGCCTGGCCCGGGACGCGGGGCAGGGTCGCATCAGAAGAGCACCTGACCGGCAAGCCCGAGGCGATCGAGCATCGCGTCACGCACTCTTTTTGTCTCCGCCGGCCACGCCGCAACCTTGGAGGCCACCAAGTTGGCCTGGGAGCGCAAGATCACTCCGTCCTGTAATATTTTGAGACCATTAGCCCTTAACGTGGCACCCGTCGACGTGATGTCGACGATCAACTCCGCAGTGCCCGCCGCAGGCGTGCCTTCCGTCGCCCCGAGGCTCTCGACGATGCGGTAGTCGGTAAGTCCATTGGCGGAGAAGAACCGGCGCGTCAAATTGAGATATTTGGTGGCAACGCGCAGTGAACGACCGTGCACGCGCCGGAATACCGCCGCCGCCGCCTGAAGATCGGCAACCGTGTCGACGTCAAGCCAACACTGGGGCACAGCCACGACAACATCGGCGTACCCGAATCCGAGCTTTTTCAGGAAGACTACGCGATGGTCCGCATTGGAGATGTTCTCGCGCACAAGATCCTCACCCGTAACGCCGATGTGGGCACTACCGGTGTTGAGGTGCGCCACGATCTGGGAGGCTGAAACGTAGGCCACATCGATGCCGCCAAGCCCTTCGATCTCGCCGCGATAGCCGCGTGCATCCCCTACCTTGCGCAGTTCAAGGCCTGCCTGGCTGAGAAAATTTCCCGTTTGCTCCATTAGCCGACCCTTAGAGGGCACTGCGAATACCAGTTGCGCGCTCATTGCTTGTCTCCGCCGACAACCGCTAGCAGACGCTCGGTGTGGATCGCTCCTCCAACAGCGGGGATCTGGCGCGCCGCGCCGACGGCCTTGAGCAGGCTATCGTAGCGACCTCCGCCAGCGACTGGACTTAACTGGCCAAGAGAAGGCGCGACGACCTCGAACACGAAGCCGGTATAGTAGGCGAGGTTGCGGCCGAATTCAGCGGAGAACTCGACCGTCGACATGTCGACACCGCTATCCTCGAGTAGCTCAATACGGCGCTCAAAGGTTTCCAGGGCTGCGGCAATATCCGGGCTCGCCTTGCCTAGTAGTTTGCGCAAGTGCTCGCTCGCCACACGCGCCGGCGCCGCAACATCAAGGTAGCCGTCAATCATAGCCGCGGTCGCGGCATTGAGCGGCTTGGCCTTTGCGTCAGCAGCTATGGAAAGCAGCCCGTCCGTGATCTCGCTAAGTGATCGGGTTCCCGAGAGCTCAATGCCCGCGCCTTCCAGATATTCGGCCACGCGTTGCTCCGCGACCGCTGTATCACCGACTTCGAGCCCCGCAAGAACAGTGGCGGGTACGGCACCGGTCGACCTGGCCGGGTGCGTTGTTAAGCGTTTCAGCTCCGCACGGAACGCCTCGGACTGCCCGAACTGGTGGCGCAAACGGCGTCGCCAGCGTTCGGGCATTTCGGCCGCGGCAAGCACGGCGTCGAAAAGGCCAAGGTCACCAATCCGGAGCTGCCAATTACGCAACCCGGCTTGGTGTAGCGCGGTCAAGACGAGCGAGAAGGTCTTGGCCTCAGCGTCCTGGCGAGCCACGTCCCCGTAAGACTCTATGCCCGCCTGGCGGAACTCGCGCGGGTGGGCGGCGTCTGCGCCCTCCGGTTGAATGCGAAACGCCGTTCCGTTGTAGCAATAACGCGCGCAGGCGCTGGGGTTCGGGTGGCGCTGCAAATACAGCAGGCAAGTCGGCACGGTAAGATCGGGACGTAGGCATAGCTCCTCACCATCAAGGCCGCCAAAAACGTAGGTGCGCCCCCTGAGGCTCTCGCCGACCACGTCGAGAAAGACGGCTGCTGGTTGAATCGCCGGTGGCGCCACGGCCTCATGACCCGCTGCGATAAACACGGAGAGTAGTTTTCGGGCCTGAGCCTCAAGGGCCTCAAAATCGCGTAGCGTCTGTACGCTCATGGTTCCAACTCAGAGTTCGTCTAGCAACTGCTTGCGATGACTTCTCAACACATCTCACGGGGCGGCAGCGCCTTAATGCTCGACCTTGTGAAGCAGGCCAAGCGGACCGGCAAGACTGTTTACGCCGCAACGATGCGTAGAATTCGGTGAATCGAGCGAAATCTAATGCCGCCATTCCCGCCGCGGTCATCAAATTGACCATTGTGGGGGCCATGCGATAGTTGATGTTAACCAAGTAAAGTGGGCGCGGTGCCTGACATAGCTAGGTATCGTCAGGTGCAAATTTGTCATGGGGCTAAAGATGAACCGCTACCTCATCGCAGCAAGCTTAAGCGCTCTAGCGATTGCTGCAATCGTGGGCACCCCGCTTGCCGGTGTAAGCACCCCGCCCGCACCCGTCGCCGCCGAGAAGCCGGCCAGCGCCATAGGCGAGGAGACTTGGCCCATGCCGGTGGAAGATTTCCTCGCCGGCAATTACTTAGAACGGTCCGACGTAGTGCTTACGCGACGCGACTGGGACCTTACGTCTTGGGCAATCCGCTGGGCTACGGACTCGCCCTTTTCGCACGCGGCCCTCGTATTCACCGGCCCACAGTTCGAGTCCGGCTATAGCAATACTTTCGTCATTGAGGCGGCCACCAGCGGGGTCGATCTGACAAACTTGCGGGATTACATTGCCGACAAGAGCTCCTTCCTGGCCATTAAGCGCTTTCGCAAGGGCTGGTTCGACGAGCCAAAGCAGAGCCGCGTGCGCGGCCTGCTGCTCGATAAGATCAAAGCCGACTACAATTTCTGGGCGATTGGACATATTGCACGCAATATCTGGTTTGGCGTCGAGCGAAGTATGCGCGGCGACAAGGAAGCCATCCAAACATTCAGGGAAAGGGATTGGACCCCACCGAACGAGTACATCTGCTCCGGGCTCGTTCAGATCGGCTTTGTCGAAACCGTCTTGGAGTACATCAAATCCGAACAGTTGCCCCCGTCCGCCTTGCGGGAGGTGGTGTTCCATAGCACGGCGGCTACGCGGCTACCCGACAAGGATGACTGGCAGTACCTAGACGATGAATCCTCAAAGACCACCGCGGTTCTCTTCCGCAATCAAAACTTCGACGCGCTGGAATCAGTTACGCCAGAAGACCTGGCCTCAAGCGAAAAGCTCAATTGGCTGTATATGATCAAGAACGGCCTTGTGTACAAGGCCGACAGCTACGACGACGTGCGCAAGCTCATCGAGTGACGACGCGTAGGCTCTTTGTTGATGGCCGTGCATCCGCGGCTATCGAATCGTTCGCAAACCTTGAATGCGTTGTACCACCTCACCCGAACGCTTGCCGCAACCGGCGAGGCAAATGACGGCGTTGCCTGCAGCTTCCGTCGCAGCATCAACACCAGCCAGCGCGACTTGCGATTTGCTCTTGCGGGCTGGATTAGGCAGGATCTGGACCGCCTCTGCCGTCGCCTTGCAGCCAGCGACGCAAACGACAACCAATTGCTCGCGATGCCCCAAAACGATTGGCTTCACGCGGGCATTAGAAGCCGGCATGCCGGTGTGGCCAATTGCGACATCGTCGATGGTCGCGTCTTCCACACCATCGGGCACCGCTTCCGCCGCGGCCGGGGTCAACGATGGTGCTAGCTCGTAGATACCGAGCGCAAAGAAGACTGATAGGAGGGCAAATACAATAAAGCGTGCTGATGACAAAGACTGGGGCATCTAACGCCTCCCATTGAGGACCGCACCCAGCGCAATCCTCAGAACGAAGCGCAAAACGATAGCGCCTATGACGCAACTATCGCGACGCGATCCGCCGATTGCCGGCACACATCCTTTGAACGACCGGTATGAGTGTCGCAAAACAGGGTAAACGAAACCCTTCTTTTCTCTCGCGGCGCGGCGGCCAGCTTCCTCATGGTGCCCGCATGTACCGCCAGTAGTCGCCTTTTTCGGTGGTAATCCGCTTGAGTTTTTCGAGGCGCTGATCGGGTGGACGTAGGCCTTTTTCGATTAGAGCGCCGATATCGTCGAGGAGTTCGTTGTTTTCGGCATAACCTGAGTGATTGAGCGCGAAAGTATCCGTGCTCGCCGCGGTTACGTCGATAGTATCGATGCCCGGCACGATGAGCGGACCAGAGGCCGGCACGTCACCCGCGCGGGGGTTCTGCCAGAAGTTGCGCGAGACAATGAGCGCGCGGTCGTTGGAGGCCGCATAAAGCGTAACACCTTTCGCCACGCCATCGATGCGACGGGCGAGGTTGGTGAACGTGTCCGCATCGACGTCAGGAGCAGCCAGAATAATCTGGCTGATCACGAGTTCGTCCGGTGTAGACGACTTCAAGTCCTTTAGAACTTCGAGTAGCGGCTGATTGCCCATGCTGTGTGCGATAACGCTGATCGTTTTGGCGCCGCTTTGCTTCACGATGAGATCGAGATACTCGCGAAGGTATGGCCGCGCTTGCCCAGCGCTTTCACGGTCATAGGTGTAGCTGGCAACCGCGCCCCCTGACGGCCAGCTATAGACGAAGGAGGCGCCGTCGAATTTTAGGTCATAGGAGATCTGAGCGGTGCGATAGACTGCGTGGTCAAACGATGTATTGTATCCGTGCACGAAGAGAATTGCGTGATCTTTAAAACGCGCCGACTTCGCCAGCCGCTCGCGCGCGAGGCGGAGGAATTCTTCCCTGGTCAGCGCCTTAATTTCCTTGATGGTGAAGTGCTCCTTGGGGTCTTCGTCTTCTTCATAGATAGTCACATCGAAGTATGGAATGCGGATGGCCCAAGGGCGCTCGATCATGGGCACCTCGTGGCTTTTTGGAACCGTGACAATTGCACGGCCAAGCTCCAGCCTGCGCCCGCGCTCTGCGTTGTAGACAAGCCGTTTGGGATCGGCCTCAATCTCGCGATCCGTGCCAAAAAAAACCGGAACAACGTCAAAATCCTTATCGGCGTCGGCGGCCGCGGCGCTCACGTCAGAATCCGAAGACAGTGGAGTCGCAGGGGCTACACTTGCCTCAGGCTCTACCGACATCGGCGCGGCAGGTGCCCCTGCAGGGATGTCTTCAGTTGAGAAAGCTTCGGACGCCGGCGCGCGCATCTCAAACTCAACTGTCGGCTCAGCCTCGTCCGGCGCACCGGACGCTGCTTCTGCGGCGGGGGCCGTGGGCTGCGCGCCGACGATGGGAGGGGGAACGGCGGGCGCCATGGCCGGCGGAGTTGCCGCAGGCGCCGGCGGTAACTGGACTGCGCCAGGACCACCAAATGTCGGACTTCGCGCGGATGGCGCGAGAGCACCGCCACCGCTATTTCGCTTCCCGTCCGTGCCGCCATTGGCTGCGGCTGGGCGTGGTGCAGGAGCCTCCATCTTAAAGGGCCGGCTGACGGTTTCACGCACGGCCTTACTTGTCTCGGTGCGCTCGCGCCTTCTTTGCCTCGTTACTGGTGGCACCTGATCCTTGGCCGCCGCCCGTCTATCATATGCGAGCCGAGAGTCGACGTTTTCGAACTCCTTGCTCAATTTAGAGCTAACGACCAACGCTCCAGCAACGGGAACCGCAATGAGGATGAGCAGCCCAATGCGAACGATGGATTGCACTGCCATGGAACTGGCGCGCGTGGCCCGCCACGCGATGACGTAGATGAGGATTGCAGCGATAATTGCCAGCGCTGCAATGACAACGCCTGGAATCTCAGGCATAGGCGTATCCCCCTTCCTATCGACTCGCACACATTTCGGGGCACTTTAGAAATGACTGCGGGCAGCAGCAAGATAGAGCGTGTACCACAAAAAAACTGGGACAAATCGTTCGCCAGCGACCCGTGTCAAAAGAATGACGAGCGATTCAGGCCCGATTCCGGTCTACAATTTCGTCGTAGAAGCGCTCGATGAAAGGAGCTTTGATGCAGAAGACTGCCGCCCGCGGCCCGTCGCTGGCCGACTACGTTACGGGCATCCAAGCAGGCGATCGGGCCATGCTCGCACGCGCCATCACCCTCGTAGAAAGCACCAAACCGGAACATGGTGCGCTCGCGCAGCAGTTGTTGCAGTCCTTGCTACCCTCGACCGGTGGCGCGCTACGGCTCGGCATTACCGGCGTACCTGGCGTCGGCAAATCGACGACGATTGATCAGTTGGGGATTAATCTTGTCGAAGCTGGACACAAGCTTGCCGTCCTAGCGGTTGATCCAACCTCGAAGCGCACCGGCGGCTCAATACTTGGCGATAAGACGCGCATGAGCCGTCTTGCCCAGTCTCGCGATGCCTTCATACGTCCCTCGCCGACGTCAGGAACACTGGGTGGGGTGACGCGTAAGACACGCGAATCAATGGCGCTCGCAGAGGCGGCGGGGTTCGACGTCATCATTGTGGAGACTGTGGGCGTGGGGCAGTCGGAGGTGGCGGTCGCCGACATGGTCGACTTCTTTCTGGTGCTCCTCTTATCTGGCGGCGGCGACGACTTGCAGGGCATCAAGAAGGGCATCATCGAAATCGCCGACATGATCGCCATCAACAAGGCTGACGGCGACAACATCGCACGCGCGGATCGCGCCGCGACCGAGTATCGCGCAGCGTTACAGATTCTTACGCCCCAGTCAGCGACCTGGTCACCGCCAGTGCTCACAATTTCGGGGCTGTCTAACCATGGCCTCGATATGCTGTGGGCGAAGATTTTGGAACATCGCGAGAAAATGACGGCAACAGGCGAGTTCGACCAGCGCCGCCAACGTCAAGCGGTCGAATGGATGCACGAAATGCTCAACGACCGCGTTATGACTTCGTTGCACTCCAATCCAAAGATTGCCGTGCGGATGCCGACGATTGACGCCGAAGTACGCTCCGGCCGACTGTTGCCGACTCTCGCTGTCGACGAAATTCTTGCACTCATTGATTTGGGCGGCATTTGAGCTTCTCATCAATTGGCTTACCTTTGACTATGCTCGCGCGTCCGACCATCGTACTGACCGGCTTCGGGCCTTTTCCTGGAATGGCCCAAAACGCAACCACAGTTCTTGTGCCGCAATTAGCAGCTGCCGCACGCGCGCGCTTTTCCGAGTACGATGTCGTCAGCAAGGTTCTTCCCACCGAGTGGCGCGCTGCGCCGGAAGTATTGACGGGGCTGCTCGCCGACCGCCGAACTGTAGTCGCGCTTCACTTTGGTGTCTGCAACAACGCGGACGGCTTTCAGGTCGAGCTGGTTGGGCGCAACGCGCAAGGATGTACAAAAGACGCTTCGGGTAAACTTCCTCCAACCACGTGCGTTATTGAAAAAGGTCCCGCGGCTCTAGCGTCGACGCTACCCGCGGAGTCTATCCTTTCCCGACTTACTAAACTCAACCTCCCCGGCCGTGCCTCGATCGATGCCGGGGACTATCTCTGCAACGCGATACTCTATCACTCGCTCAATATTGCTCGCGACATGAAGCATCCATTCGCCGCAGGCTTCGTCCACTTGCCTGCGAGCCTTAGCGACGACGGTGACGTCGCTCAACCCGCTTGTCCGATCGACTGGCAGGGGGCCACGCAAGGAGGCTTGGAAATCATCGCTGCAAGTCTAGCCGCGACTTCGACGGCGCATGGAATGCCAAAGATTGACTAAGCATAAGTGTTCCCAAAATACCTTGTCCGTCTTACTGGAAGATGCGCCGCACCGGAGCCCTCCAATGTTCCAACAACATCATCTCGGGGACAACAATTGCCTCGCTAAGATTTCAGTCCGCCCAATGCGTTCTCGAATGCGGCAGACGAGCGAATAGCGCCGACCTCCATACCGCTCCAGGTCTTCATTGATTTGCCATTCATGGGCCCCAGACCTAAGGGGTAAAACCGCTCAACGAGCGCCATTGTTGCGCCGGCCGCAGCACGCTTTGTCCCATCGTCGATCTTGAGCGCGAACCCAAGCCCCAGCTCTGGAAACGCGCCGCAGTAGACACCCTCTGCCCCCGTCTTCAAGAACACCCTGCCGGGAAGCGCACCCATGACGACGCTATCGGTACACCCCTTGCCCGCAATTAATTCCGGATGCTCCCAGCAAGCTGCCAAAATGCGCTCCACTGCAAGTCGCCGCTTCGGCGCCAGCCCATTGCGCGTGGCGAAGCGCGCGAACATGTGCGCGAGCGTCGAAAGCGGCATTGCCCAATTGGGTACGGAGCACCCGTCGAATCCCGTCACATCGGGTCCGAGTGCAACACCCGACATCTCGACGAGTAAATGCAGAATGCGCTGTTGTACGGGATGTTCGATTTGCCAATAACCAGCTATCGGCTCTCCAAGATAAAGCGCGGTTGCCAGCATGCCGGCATGTTTACCCGAGCAATTATTATGGAGCTGAGTTGGCTTGCGGTGGCTTTCGTTGAGCGCCTTGGCAGCTGCCCCGCCCAGCGGCATATGCGGACCGCACCCGAGAGCTTCCTCATTAAGCCCTATACGCTCCAACATAGCGGCCACTAGCCGCGTGTGATGCTCCGTGCCCGTGTGAGAAGCGCATGCCAGTGCGATCTCTTGGGCTCCAAAGCCAAAGTGGTCGGCAGCTCCTGTCTCAATAAATGGGAGCGCCTGTAGCGCCTTGATAGACGAACGCGGGTAGATGGGTTGGACCACGTCACCCAGTTGCAAAGCCACGGCGCCCGACGCAAAGGCGACGGCGATCGCCCCACGGTGCCAGCTCTCCACAAGCGGTCCGCGCGTGACTTCAATCAGAATGGGATTGACCATGACATCCTGCCGTGGACGTTCAGGAGTATTTTCGGCGCACCATCAGGCCTGAACGGAAAGCGATCAAG
>JAUVPN010000259.1 GCA_030598645.1 Hyphomicrobium sp.
ATGATGAAGGCCAACGTGGTGATCGCCGATCTCGATTTGGCATTCGGAACGACAGGGCTCGACTTCGACCAGGACCCCGTTCAGGGCATTGCGGACGCTTTATCAAGCCCGGATCGTCTCGACGAGGTTCTGCTCGACCGCCTACTGACCAAGTGCTCTGAGCATCTATCGATCTTCGCAGCCCCCGTCGTTCTCGACCACGACTACGACATCTCTCCAGCAGGTTGTGATCAAGTGATCGATGTCGTCCGGCAGAACGTGCCTTACGTTACTGTCGACTTACCTCACACATGGACGGCATGGACCAAGAGCATCCTCTTTCAAGCGGACGAGGTTGTGATCACTGCTGCTCCTGATCTGGCTAATCTGAGAAACGCCAAGAATATCATCGACCTGTTACGGCAGTCGCGCCGCAACGACAGCAAGCCGTATCTCGTCATGAACATGGTCAACATGCCCAAGCGGCCCGAGATCAGCGTGAAAGAGTTTGAGGCTGCGCTCGACCTCAAGGCAACGAGCGTGATTGACTTCGACAGTGAGAGCTTTGGTCGGGCAGCCAACAACGGCCAGATGATCGAGGAACTCGACCCAAAGGCGAAACCTGCTGCCGCATTCCGGGAAATTGCCATGGCGATGACCCATCGCCGCGAAGTAGGTGCCGCGAAGAAGCAGTCGCCGTTGGCGCCTATCCTCAAGAAACTGAAACTCAAGCTCTAGGAACGTCTTGGATGTTTGGCAAGCGTACTAGCGATGACAGCACGCAGCCTCCGCTTCATAAGCCGGACGCAAAACTGCCTGCGGTGAAGGCTGAGCTTCCCCATAAGGAGCCGACGACCGAAGCCGTCGTGCCAGTGCAGAACGAACAGAATTCGCAGACCCGGCATTCCGAAGAGTACTACGACGTCAAGACGACGGTCTTCAACGCGCTCATCGATACCATCGACCTGACGCAGCTTTCAAAGCTCGACAACCCGGCTGCGCGCGCGGAGATCCGGGATATCGTCAGTGAGATCATGCAGATCAAGAACGTCGTGATGTCGATCTCCGAGCAGGAGGAGTTGCTCGAGGATATCTGCAATGACGTTCTCGGCTACGGCCCCTTGGAGCCACTTCTGGCGCGCGATGATATCGCCGACATCATGGTCAACGGTGCGGGTACGACATATATCGAGGCTGGCGGCAAGGTGGAGAAGACAGGTGTGCGGTTCGGCGACGACGTGCAGCTCATGAATATTTGCCAGCGCATCGTTAGCCAGGTGGGCCGGCGCGTCGACGAGTCGAGCCCGATATGCGACGCACGCTTGCCAGACGGCTCCCGAGTGAACGTCATCGCGCCCCCGCTGGCGCTCGATGGCCCAGCGCTTACCATTCGTAAATTTAAGAGAGATCGCCTAACGCTTGATCAGTTCGTCAAATTGGGCTCGATCACTCCGCCTCTGAAGACCATTATGGAGATCATTGGCCGCGTGCGGTGCAACGTCTTGATCTCGGGTGGGACGGGCTCGGGCAAGACGACCTTGCTCAATTGTCTCACCGGATCAATTGATCACGATGAGCGTATCATTACCTGCGAAGACTCCGCCGAGCTTCAGCTCCAGCAGCCGCATGTGGTTCGCCTTGAGACGCGTCCGCCAAATCTTGAAGGCGAGGGCGAGATCAGGATGCGCGATCTCGTGAGGAACTGCCTTCGCATGCGCCCGGAACGCATCATTGTCGGAGAGGTGCGCGGCCCGGAAGCTTTTGACCTGTTGCAGGCGATGAACACAGGCCACGATGGCTCGATGGGAACGCTCCACTGTAACACCCCGCGCGAGGCCATCAGCCGACTAGAATCGATGATTATGATGGGTGGCTACAATCTTCCGGTCAGAACCATCCGTGAGATGATCACCGCCTCGATCGATGTCATCATTCACGCTGCTCGTCTGCGCGACGGGTCACGAAAGGTCACCCACATCACCGAGGTTCTGGGGATGGAGGAAGACGTCGTCACGCTTCAGAACGTGGCAATTTACGAGCTCACAGGCGAGGACACGAACGGAAAGATCCTTGGGCGGCATCGCTCGACCGGTATTGCCCGCCCGCGCTTCTGGGAGCGCGCCCGATACTTCCGCGAGGAAAGCCGGCTCGCCCAGGCCCTAGCCGCTGCCGAGGTGCTCGATGACGGGGGCAATCCGCTTGGGGATGACAATGGTGCCTAGCAACGATCTCATCATGCTGGGTGTCGCCGTTCTTGGTGCCACAACGATTGCTTCGATCGTGTTTGTCTTGCTCTATCCCTATCTCTCGGGCGAAAAGCGGACGGAAAAGCGCTTTCGCGCAGCCACTGAAAGCAGGGCTCATAAGGTTGCCATGAGGGCAGCCGCGGAGACCGCTGCGAGCCGACGTAAGACTGTCGCGGATACCTTGCAGGAATTGGAGGATCGTCAGAAAGCCAAAGAGAAGCTGACGCTGCGATTGCGCCTGCAGCGCGCCGGTCTGCAAATCACTCCGAAGACTTTTTGGATAATCGCCGTGCTGTGCGGACTTTCTCTTGCTGGCGTCGCTTATGTGGCATTGCCGCCTTCATCTTTGAGATTGATTATAGCGCTCCTTGCCGTCTTGACTGGCGTTTTTGGTCTTCCACGCTGGATCCTGAACAAAATCACCACCCGGCGCCAGGCGAAGTTTCTCGCCGAACTGCCCAACGCGATTGACGTTATCGTGCGGGGAATGAAGGCCGGACTTCCGCTGGGTGAGTGCCTTAATGTCATCTCGCGTGAAAATGCAGAACCTCTTCGCGGCGAATTTCGCGAGATGGTGGACCAACAGCGAGTCGGTGTGCCTTTGCCTGAATCGCTTGAGAGAATGGAGATGCGGATACCGCTTCCCGAGGTTAAATTCCTCACCATCGTCATTACCATCCAGCAGCAAGCCGGTGGCAATCTCTCCGAAGTGCTCGGCAATCTAGCTTCCGTGCTGCGGGATCGGGTTCGGCTCAAGATGAAGGTGAATGCGCTGAGCTCTGAAGCGAAGGCTTCGGCTATGGTGCTCGCTGCCCTGCCGCCGGGGGTGATAGGCATGGTCTATGCGACCTCACCCGGCTACATGGAGCCGCTGTTCGCCACGCGCACTGGGAACTTCACGATCGGTTTCAGCGTTCTGTGGATGCTGATCGGGGTTCTCGTGATGCGCAAGATGATCAATTTCAAGTACTGACTGAAAGCACACACGTTTTCTGTGCGATTAGTTGCGGTCAAGGGTGCATCAGAAATGGACTTTATCGATACCTTTACCGAGCCGACGTTTATTGTGACGGTGCTCGCTTCCCTTTGCGCGTTCGCAACGGTGCTTACGATCGCGATGCCGATGTTGGGGGGCGACCGGATGGGCAAGCGCATGCGTGAAATGGCGATCGAGCGTGACAAGATGCGTGCAGCACGCCTCGCACAGCTCGTCGCGAAAGAAGAACAAGGGACGAGACTGCGCCAGTCACCGAAAGGCTTTATGCAGCAGATCGTTGATCAGCTTAACCTCAGAGCTGTGTTTGACAGCGGTGAGCTGCGCGAAAAGCTTAAAAGAGCAGGATTGCGAGGCCAGAGGCCACTGGTGACTTACATGTTTTTCCGGGTCGCTGCCCCTGTCATCGTTTTTGTTGCGGCGCTTTTTTATTTCTTCGTTCTCAGCTCTTTGTCTTATCCAACTTTCATGAAAGTGATCATGGCGGTTGGCGCCGGTTTAATCGGCTCGTATTTGCCCAATTTGTTCATCGAGAATCTTTCGCAGAAGCGGGCGAAGTCGATCAAGCTGACATTTCCCGATGCCCTCGACACGCTGCTCATTTGTGTGCAGTCGGGCATGTCGATCGAAGCCGCATTCGCTAAAGTGTCCAAGGAGGTTGCAGGCCAGTCGATAGAACTTGCCGAAGAGATGACCCTCACCACGGCGGAACTCTCCTACCTGAAGGATCGGCGCCAGGCATTCGAAAATCTTGGCAAACGAACGGGCCTCCCGGGCGTCAGGGCTGTCGCGACGGCGCTCATTCAGGCGGAGCGTTACGGTACGCCCATCGGGCAAGCGCTGCGCGTCATGGCCAAGGAGAACCGCGACATCCGCCACTCAGAAGCCGAAAAGAAGG
>JAUVPN010000151.1 GCA_030598645.1 Hyphomicrobium sp.
AGAGCACGATGGAGCGCTGCTCAAATATGATGCAGGCGATCGTAGCTTGTCCTAAGCCGGTGATCGCTGCTGTGCAGGGCACGGCGACGGCTGCCGGATGCCAGCTTGTAGCCACCTGCGATCTTGCAGTGGCAGCTGAAAACGCAAAATTTTGCACGCCTGGTGTCAACATCGGCCTATTCTGCTCAACTCCCATGGTGGCGCTGTCGCGCAATGTGCCGCGCAAGCGAGCCATGGAGATGCTGCTGTTGGGGGAGATGTTACCAGCGAGTGCGGCCGCCGAGTATGGGCTGGTCAATCGCGTGGTGCCTCAAGACGATCTTACAGACGCCGCTCTTTTACTTGCCAGCAAGATCGCGGAGAAGTCGCCGGAGACGGTCGCAACGGGAAAGGCCGCCTTTTATACTCAAGCCGAGATGTCGCTTTCGGATGCGTACGTTTATGCCACGAAAGTCATGGTCGAGAATATGATGGCACGCGATGCCAGAGAGGGCATCGCAGCGTTTCTCGAAAAGCGCAAGCCCAATTGGAAGGATAGTTAGTGCAGAGGCACTAGCGGACATTGCCTATGGAGCCGCGGGTTTCGATCATCACGCTCGGTGTCCAAGATGTCGCGCGCGCGTGTGTATTTTATGAGACGCTAGGGTTTAAGGCCTCGAGTTCGTCCCGGGAGTCCGTGACCTTCTTTGATGCCGGTGGAGTCGTATTGGGTCTTTATGGGCGCGGTCCGCTCGCTGAGGACGCGACTGTCGAGGATAGCCCTCCAGGCTTCTCCGGTGTCGCGCTAGCGTATAATGCCCGCAGCGAGGTCGACGTCGACGCTGTTTTGGCGGAGGCGGTCTCTGCAGGTGCCAAGTTGATCAAGCCTGCGGGCAAGGTATTCTGGGGTGGTTATTCGGGTTACTTCGCCGACCGCGACGGCCACTTGTGGGAAGTGGCGTTTAATCCCTACTTCAAGCTTAGTGATGATGGCCGCATCCAGCTCGATATGGGCGAAGAATGAACCACGATACCTATAGCGATGACGAAATCGCACAAGTCTTGAGCGATACGCGTGTGTTGGCCTTCGTCGGTGCCAGCGCGAACGCGAACCGCCCAAGCTATTTTGCGATGAAGTATCTACTCGGCAAAGGCTATAAGGTGACCCCGATCAATCCTGGAGCAGCAGGCAAGGAGATTCTTGGCCAGAAGGTCTACGCAACGCTAGCCGAACTAGACGGTCCTGTGGATGTGGTCGACATCTTTCGCAATTCAAATGCGGCGCACGCGATCACTCGCGAAGCAATCGCGCTCAAGGACAAGCTTAGCCTCAAGGTCATTTGGATGCAACTCGGCGTGCGTAACGACGGAGCCGCGGCCGAGGCGGAAACCGCTGGTTTAAAGGTCATCATGAACCGTTGTGCGAAGATTGAGTATGGCCGCCTTTCCGGTGAGATCGGTTGGGCAGGCGTAAACTCCGGTGCCATCTCAAGTTTGCGGCCAAAGCTTGCCGCACACGGCGTGCAAAGCCACATCATTCCCGGCAGAGGTTGAGCATCACCGCGCTCAGCGCGCGGTGATGCTCGTCGCAACAGCTAGATTTTAGCGTGCGGCGCCTGTCTCAACGGGCAGCTGAGTATCGGCGCCCCATTCCGCCCAGCTCCCATCGTAGACGGCTGCGTTTGTCTGCCCGAGAACCGCCAAGGCGAACGAAAGGATCGATGCGGTGACGCCAGAACCGCAGGTCGCGATCACGGGAGCCGAAGGGTCGATACCTGCGTCGGCAAAAATCTTGGCGAGTTCGGCAGGGTCCTTCAGCGTTCCATCGTCATTCATTAGTGACTGCGAGGGCACGTTGCGCGAGCCGGGCAAATGTCCGCCGCGCAGACCGGGGCGTGGCTCGGGTTCGCTGCCCGCAAAACGCCCAGCGGGGCGGGCGTCCACGATTTGTGCGGAATCCTTGCTCAGCACCTTTTTGATGTCGTCTAGGTCGCGGATGAGAGAGGCGTTGATGCGAGGAGTGTAATGACACTCTGCACGCTTCCGCGCCGGGCCTTCCTCTAGCGGACGCCCTTCTGCCCTCCACTTTTTCATGCCACCGTTAAGGACAGCAACGTCTTCATGCCCCATGGCGCGAAATGTCCACCACACGCGTGGTGCAGAGAAGAGGCCATAAGTATCGTAGATCACAATGCGTATTCCGTCGCCGATACCCATCTTCTTCATGCGGGAAGCAAACTTAACAGTTGAGGGCAGCATGTGAGGAAGCGACGATTTATCGTCGGAGAGGTCGTCGATATCGAAGAATTGGGCTCCGGGAATATGCTCGGCGAGGTACTCGCCCTTCGGATTGCGGTCGATGCCCGGCAAGTGCCAACTGGCATCGAGAATAACAAGATCAGGCGTATCGAGATGCGCGGCTAACCACTCGGTTTCGATAAGCCACTTCTTGGCGGAGTTGAGCACGTTTCCTCTCCATTCAAGTTTATCTTAGCGCGCCGGCAAAACAGCTGGTGGCGCCGAATTTTCCTAGCCACATAGGAAAAACTTGGGGTAGCCGCAAGAGCCAGACGAAAAGTTGACCAGCTTGCATCAACCGGCGGCCGGATCGGCAAAAACATTTGGCAGGACGCGGGATCCGTGGACGAGCCAGGCGGGGGTAGGCAGCGAATTCGACTGAAGAAAGGCCGGATTGAATAGCCGTGATTGATAGCGGGTTCCGGGATCACAGAGGATCGTCACGATCGTGTGACCAGGTCCCAATTCCTTAGCGAGCCGTATTGCGCCTGCCACGTTGACGCCACTCGACGCACCCAGGCACAAACCCTCCTCCGAGGTGAGTTCGAATACGAGACGCAACGTTTCGTTGTCGGGGATTTGAAACGCAGTGTCAATTGGAGCGCCCTCAAGGTTTTTGGTGATGCGACCTTGGCCAATTCCTTCTGTGATTGAAGAGCCTTCTGCCTTTAGCTCGCCAGTCGTGTAATAGGCGTAGAGTGCGGAGCCGGGCGGGTCTGCCAACGCAGTGCGGATCGCGGCTCGCTTTGCTTTGAGCGAACGCGATACGCCCCCCAATGTACCGCCTGATCCAACCGCTGCAACGAAGCCGTCGATCTTGCCGCACGTATCAGACCAAATTTCCTCTGCTGTTGTTGCCATGTGTATATCGCGGTTGGCGATGTTGTCGAACTGATTGGCCCATATCGCGCCTGCTGCTGCATTGGCATCGATCGCTTTGGCCAGGCGCGCAGAATATTTCACATAATTGTTGGGATTCTTGTACGGCACGGCCGGCACCTCGACGACCTCGGCGCCAAGAAGGCGCAAAGTATCTTTCTTCTCCTGCGCTTGTGTGTCGGGGATTACAATGACAGAGCGGAACCCCAAAGCATTGGCCAGCAGGGTGAGACCAATGCCGGTATTTCCTGCCGTCCCTTCGACAATCGTGCCGCCGGGTTTGAGGCGGCCACGGTTCACGGCGTCAGAAATTATTCCAAGCGCTGCGCGATCCTTTACCGACTGCCCAGGGTTCATGAACTCGGCCTTGCCCAGGATTGTGCAGCCGGTCTCTTCCGAGGCTCGACGGAGCTGAATGAGAGGCGTACGTCCCACAGCGGCGGCAACGCTTGAACTGGGCAGCAAATCCAACCTCCTGGCGGCCGAGTGTGAAGCAACCTAGTGTCGGGTCAGCAGGCTCGCAACCGATCCCTGAAGCCGTCTCCCAGCGCGTCCCCCTCGGGGCTACTCAGGCCGCCCGAAAATAGTGCAGTTTGCCGCGGCCACTGGGTGCCAGCGGCGAAATGGCGTTGATTTTTCACAGGAGCGCCAGATATACCAACAGTGACCGTTCCCATTAGCCAGATGAGACTTGCGATAAATGCGAGGCTCTGGGGGTGATTGGCCTGTGCCGCACTCCCGAGGTAGGGCACGGCGCGCGGGCGTGGTGGAATTGGTAGACACGCCAGATTTAGGTTCTGGTGGCCTCGGCCGTGGGGGTTCAAGTCCCTCCGCCCGCACCACGCAATTGAGCTAGGATAGGACCGGAAGGCCTTGACGAATTGGTTGCGCGGACGATCGAGGCTGTCACGCTGCCAAGAGCAGGTTGGAGAGAGATGCAAATCACTGAAACAAATAACGAGGGCCTGAAGCGCACCCTTAAAGTGGTTGTTGGCGCTGATGAATTGGGCCAACGTTTCACTGAGCGGCTCGGCGAGATCAAGGACCGCGTTCAGCTTAAAGGATTCCGCAAGGGGAAGGTTCCCGTTCCCCACCTTAGGAAGGTCTTCGGACGTTCGCTAATGGCGGAAGTTCTGGAACAGGCCGTCAAGGAGACAAGTACCAAAGTGATCGAGGAGCGCAATGAGCGCCCCGCGATGCAGCCGAGCATCGTTTTTCCGGAGGACAAAGAAGAGATCGAGCGGGTGTTTTCGGGTGAGGCAGACCTGGCCTACTCCATGTCGTTTGAGGTCCTGCCTGAGATTGAGTTAACCGACTTGAAGAAGCTCAAACTGGAGCGATTGGTCGCCGACGTGGAGCCAGATGCAATCGATAAGGCGATCGGCGAGCTTGCTGAGCGGGGCGTGACGTGGACCCCTGAGGAGAACCGCGCCGCTGCTAGCGGGGACCGCGTGTCGATCGATTTTGTCGGCAAGATCGATGGAGAGCCCTTTGAGGGCGGCACAGGTGAGGATACACAGCTCGTGCTCGGCCAGAGCAAGTTTATTCCGGGTTTCGAGGACGGTTTAATGGGTGCTAAGATCGGTGACGCGCCGACGATTCAGGCCATCTTTCCGGCCGACTATCCCGTGGATAAGCTTTCTGGCAAGCAGGCGTCATTCGATGTAACAGTGAAAGAGGTGGCTGTTCCTGTCGCACCGGAGATCGATGACGCGTTTGCCAAGACTTTTGGTGCGGACTCCCTGGACAAGCTCAAGCAACTTATCGCCGTGCAGATCAAGCAAGAGTACGATTCAGCTGCACGGATGAAGCTCAAGCGCGAACTCCTTGACGAGTTAGAGAAGGCTCACAGCTTCGAATTGCCACCCTCGTTCGTAGAGCAGGACTTCGAGACCATCTGGCGTCAGCTTAGTGAGAATCTAAAACAGAGCGGCAAGACTCTTGCTGATGAAGGAAAGACGGAAGAGGACGCACGTGCGGAATACCGTCTCATCGCCCAGCGCCGGGTGCGTCTTGGTCTCGTCGTCGGTGAGATCGGCGATAAGGGCGGGCTTAAGGTGACCCAGGATGAGCTTCGCGGGGCGCTGATGGAGCAAGCGCGCCGGTTCCCGGGCCAGGAGAAAACGGTTTATGAATATTATGAGAAGACTCCTGGGGCGCTGTCCGAACTGCGAGCCCCTATTTTTGAAGACAAAGTTGTCGACTATGTTCTCGCGCAGGCGAAGCCTGTCGAAAAAAAAGTGACAAAGGATGAGTTGTTGACTCAGGTCGAAGAGACGGCCGAAAGGAAAAACAACAGCCAGTAAATGGATAGGGCGTTCTCGGTCGTAGGGCTCGAGTGGTGTCGACGGATAAAGCGGCGCCTACAGCCATCCGATTTGGCACGCGTGCAAATTTACGATTGTAAAGGAAGATAACCTATGAACGATGCGGTCAGCAGCCTTACGAGTACGTTCTGGCCGATGGTGGTCGAGCAGACGAACCGCGGCGAGAGGGGATACGACTTGCCCTCTCGGCTCTTGAAGGAGCGCATCATTTTTGTGACGGGGCCCATTGAGGACCACATGGCTGCTTCGATTTGTATGCAGCTCTTATTTCTGGAGGCGGAAAATCCGAAGAAAGAAATATCAATGTATATTAACTCGCCAGGCGGCGTTGTAACGGCTGGCTTTGCTATCTACGATACGCTTCAATTCGTGCGCCCGCCGGTTGCAACGTTGTGCATAGGGCAAGCGGCCTCCATGGGCTCCCTTCTCTTGTGTGCCGGGACAAAGGGAATGCGCTACGCGCTCCCCAATGCACGCATAATGGTGCACCAGCCTTCTGGTGGTTTTTCGGGACAGGCTTCCGACATTGAGCGCCACGCTGAAGATATTATTAAGATGAAGCGCCGTCTTAATGATGTATACGTCAGGCACACGGACCAGTCTTATGACGTTATTGAGCGGACACTGGACCGCGATTACTTTATGACTGCCGAGCAGGCTCAGGAATTCGGCCTCATCGATAAGGTCTTAACCCAACGCGAGGAAGTAGAATTGAGTGTTTCCGAAGAAAAGGCGACCACTTGACGGCAAATGTTCCGGCCTGCTGCGACCGTGCCAGGACCTTGAAACCAGTTTTTCATTGCGGAGAGCTTGGCGGGAGAACGGTTTCATCCTCCGTCATTTGCCTTTTATTGGCGCCCCATTTGAGGACACATAAGTGTGACAATCTAGCCGCTTTGGCGTCGGCCGCGATCCAAGCTGTTAATCCAATCTTGATCTGGAGAAGGCTAGCGTGTTCAGATCAAGAAAATGGACTCGGGGCCGAGCGAATGGTTATCGGCGCGGCCTCAACTTGTAGCGGTCCAATGCGGGATCGATCCGGCGCAGGTTGGTGCGAGTTTTCCGAACGAGGGGCGAGACTTTAGGAATGGCTCAAGAGAAAAACACCCTCTACTGCTCATTCTGCGGCAAGAGCCAGCACGAGGTTCGCAAACTGATCGCAGGCCCGACGGTATTCATCTGCGATGAATGCGTCGAACTATGCATGGACATCATCAGGGAGGAGAACAAGAACACCCTGGTCAAGTCGCGCGACGG
>JAUVPN010000222.1 GCA_030598645.1 Hyphomicrobium sp.
ATGGCAACAAACTCAATGGGGGGCCTGATATGGCCATTCTCGTCGACAAATCGACCAAGGTAATCTGCCAAGGGATTACGGGCAGTCAGGGTACGTTTCACACCAAACAGGCGAAGGCTTATGGGACGGCCATCGTTGGTGGCGTGACGCCGGGCAAGGGCGGAACCCAGCATCCCGATGAAGACCTGGCGGCCGTGCCGCTCTTTGACACCGTGCTCGAGGCCAAAGCCGCAACGGGGGCGATCGCCACTGCGATTTACGTGCCGCCGCCCTTTGCCGCGGACGCCATTCTTGAAGCCATCGATGCCGAGATTCCGCTTATCGTCACCATTACTGAAGGTATTCCGGTATTAGACATGGTGAGAGTGAAGCGCGCTCTCGAAGGTTCAACTTCGCGCCTTATCGGTCCCAATTGCCCCGGCGTGCTGACGCCCGATGAATGCAAGATCGGCATTATGCCAGGCAACATCTTCAAGGCGGGCCGCGTCGGCATCGTATCCCGCTCGGGCACCTTGACGTACGAGGCCGTCAAGCAAACATCAGATACTGGGCTTGGCCAATCGACCGCCGTCGGCATCGGTGGCGATCCTGTCAAAGGCACTGAATTCACTGACTTGCTGGAGCTGTTTCTGAAAGACGCGGACACCGATTCCATAATAATGATCGGTGAGATCGGCGGTTCCGCCGAGGAAGAGGCAACCGATTTCATCAAAGACGAGGCGCGGAAAGGTCGAGCTAAACCCATGGTGGGGTTCATTGCTGGTGTAACAGCGCCTCCGGGGCGCCGCATGGGCCACGCAGGCGCCATTATCTCTGGGGGAAAAGGCAAGGCCGAAGACAAGCTTGAAGCTATGCGCTCGGCCGACATCGCGATCGCAGCCAGCCCGGCAGCCTTGGGCACCACACTTATGGAGGTTCTAAAAGGTCAATCTGCCCATGCAAAAGTGGCGGAGTAGGCGTATGCTGCGTTGCACACTGAATAATCCAGAGCTGTTAGCTAGGCACCGCATTGAAGCAAAGTTTAAAGGTCGGCCACTGCAGCTATCTCGTTGAGACACGGACCCTCCCATGGCTCGCCAGCCCCTCAATGAAAAGTTCCTCCGTACTGCATTCTTAAGCGGGGCAAACGCCGCCTACGTTGAGGAGATGCAGGCCGAATATGAACGCAATCCCGGCTCTGTAAGCGACGAGTGGCGCCACTTCTTCGAAAGCCTGAAGGAGGAACAAATTGGTCGTGTCGATCAGGTGCGCGGCCCGTCTTGGGCCTCGCCGCCACCTGAACCGGAGACCAACGGCGAAATCCTGGCCGCGTTGACCGGCGATTACGGCACGTCGGAAAGGACGTTGCGCGATAAGCTTCAACAAAGGGCGCAGGCTGTCGGTTTTGAGATGTCGCCGGCAGCTTCGCTGCGCACGACACAGGATTCGATCCGCGCGCTGATGCTGATCCGGGCCTACCGGGTCATGGGCCACCTCGCTGCTGATCTAGACCCATTAGGCTTAGCGGACCGCAAGGTGCACCGCGAATTGAAGCCCGAGACTTACGGGTTCACGGATGCCGATCTCGATCGGCCTATCTTTATCGACCGGGTGTTGGGACTGGAAACGGCGACGATGCGCCAAGTCCTCAAAATCGTACGCCGCACTTACTGCAGGCACATCGGTGTGCAGTATATGCACATCACGACCCCTGCCGAGAAGGCTTGGATTCAGCACCGCATCGAGGGTGAGGGCAAAGACATTAGCTTTACCAGCGAAGGGCGGCGCGCGATCCTCAACAAGCTCATCGAGACAGAGCAATTCGAGAAGTTCTGCGAGGTGAAGTACACCGGTACGAAGCGCTTTGGCCTAGACGGGGCGGAGTCAATCGCACCAGCGTTAGAACAGATCATCAAACGTGGGGGGCAGCTTGGGGTCAAAGAGGTCGTACTGGGCATGGCCCATCGTGGCCGCTTGAACGTGCTCGCAAACGTGATGGGGAAACCACACCGGGCGATTTTCCATGAGTTCAAGGGCGGCTCTTTTAAGCCCGACGATGTGGAAGGCTCCGGCGACGTCAAGTATCACTTGGGCGCTTCTTCCGACCGGAATTTCAACGGTGACGACGTACACCTTTCACTGACCGCTAACCCTTCACATCTGGAGATTGTCGACCCCGTCGTACTCGGCAAGGTGCGCGCCAAGCAAGATCAGTTAGGATGCGCGCCAGGAGAGCGTACGCCGGTTTTGCCGTTGCTGATTCACGGTGACGCTGCATTTGCTGGCCAGGGCGTCGTAGCCGAGTGTTTTGGTCTGTCCGGCCTCAAGGGCCACCGAACCGGCGGATCGATTCACTTCATAATCAACAATCAGATCGGCTTTACGACTAATCCGCGCCATTCGCGGTCTTCGCCTTATTGTTCGGATGTGGCGCGCATGATCGAGGCGCCGATCTTCCACGTTAACGGTGACCATCCCGAAGCAGTGGTCTATGTCGCTAAGATTGCGACCGAGTTCCGCCAAAAGTTTCAGAAGCCGGTTGTTATCGACATGTTCTGTTATCGGCGCTACGGGCACAACGAGGCAGACGAGCCGCTCTTCACGCAGCCGCTTATGTATAAGAGGATCAAGACGCATCCAACGGTGATCTCGCTCTACGCAGAGCGGCTCGAGGACGACGGTATTGTCGAGCGTGGCGAAGCCGAGCAGATTAAGGCGTCCTTCCGGAAGCATCTGGATTCGGAATTTGCGAGTGCAGACAGCTACAAACCCAACAAAGCTGATTGGCTCGATGGCCGTTGGTCGGGCGTCGGTTTCGCGCAGGATGATGCGCGCCGGGGCGAAACCGGCGTCGAGATCGAGCTCCTAAAAACCATCGGAAGGCGTGTCACCAGCATCCCACAAGGCTTCAGTGCGCATAAAACTGTGCGCCGCTTGCTCGATCGCCGCCGCGAGATGATCGAATCTGGCGTTGGCGTTGACTGGGCTATGGCTGAGCACCTGGCTTTCGGCTCTCTTGTTGTCGATGGCTTCCCTGTGCGTCTTGCAGGCCAAGACAGCGAACGTGGCACCTTCTCGCAACGCCACGCTGTACTCATCGACCAAGAAACGGAGCGCCGCTGGACGCCCTTGAAGCACGTGGCAAACGATCAGGCGAACTTCGAAGCCATAAACACGATGCTCTCTGAAGAGGCCGTGCTCGGCTTTGAGTATGGGTACTCGCTGGCCGAGCCCAATGCGCTCACGGCGTGGGAAGCTCAATTCGGCGACTTTGCCAATGGCGCGCAGGTGGTGTTTGACCAATTTATCTCGTCTGGCGAGCGCAAGTGGCTGCGTATGTCCGGCCTTGTCTGCCTTCTTCCTCACGGCTACGAGGGCCAAGGCCCAGAGCATTCGTCTGCTCGTCTAGAGCGCTTCCTGCAATTGTGTGCCGAGGATAACTGGCAAGTCAGTAATTGCACGACGCCCGCCAACTACTTCCACGTATTGCGGCGTCAGCTCCACCGCAAATTCCGCAAGCCACTCATTCTAATGACGCCAAAATCGCTGCTGCGCCACAAACGCGTCCTCTCGCATATCGAGGACATGGGCCCCGGTACAACTTTCCATCGCTTGCTATGGGATGATGCCCAGCACAAGCGCGGCCAAAAGATCAAGCTAGTGCCGGATGAAAAAATAACCCGCGTCGTGCTGAGCTCCGGCAAGGTCTACTATGATCTCTATGAGGCGCGCGAGATGGCCGACATTAACGACGTATATTTATTGCGCGTCGAGCAGCTTTATCCCTTCCCGGCCCGCGCACTGATGCACGAGCTTTTCCGGTTCAAGCAGGCCGAGATCGTCTGGTGTCAGGAAGAGCCCAAGAACATGGGAGCTTGGAACTTCATTCAGCCGAACCTCGAATGGGTGCTGGAGCGGATCGAGACAAAGCACAGGCGAGTTCGCTATGCGGGCCGACCCGCTTCTGCTTCAACGGCGACGGGACTGCTGTCGAAACACTTGCACGAACAAAAGACCTTGGTGGCGGAGGCGTTGATGGGCGGTGGCGCGATATAGATTGTCGGCAACCGAGCGGATATTCGATAAATGCGGGATGAGATCGATGGTCTTCGGGGCAGAATGAGGAAAAGATGACGACCGAGATCCGGGTGCCTGCACTAGGCGAGAGCGTAACAGAGGCCATCGTCGGGAAGTGGTTCAAGAATACGGGTGACGCAGTTAGCGCAGACGAGCCGCTGGTGGAGCTGGAGACGGACAAGGTCACCGTTGAGGTGCCAGCCCCTTCTTCCGGCGTGCTAGGCGAGATCACGGCAAAGGAGGGCACGACAGTAGCAGTTGGTGCCGTGCTTGGCGCGATTACGAACGGGGCTGCTGCTGATGCAGGCGCAGCGCCCGGATCCGGCTCAGCGTCAACGCCGAAAGCGCCCTCCGTCAAAAAGCCAGGACGAGGCGCTCCACGCTCACGAACCGGCGGCATGCCACCGAGCCCAGCCGCGCGAAAGCACTTAGCCGAGGCTGGCTTAGACGCCGACGAGATTGCGGGTTCGGGCAAGCGCGGTCAGGTCCTGAAAGAGGATGTGCAGGCGGCACTTTCGCAATCGGCACAAGTGGATATGCAGACTGCGCCTTCGCTGGCAGCAGCGCAGACTGAAGAGGAAGCCCCCGCCTTCACCCCCACCGGCCAGTCAGCACCTATGCCCGTGCCCATACACGATCTCCGCTTGCCATCTGCTGCCAATGATGCTGCGCGCGAAGAGCGCGTGAGAATGACAAGACTGCGCCAGACCATCGCGCAGCGCC